>DAOWEW010000003.1 GCA_030638305.1 Desulfobacteraceae bacterium | reverse complement strand
ATTCCTGCTGGAATGGGTTGTTAGCAAAAAAAACAGCAATAGGGCGACTTGACAGATTCCCCACAAAGTCTTTTCTTACGCAAAATGCTGCTGTTGTTCCTGGCCTGACGTACGGGCAGGATGAGTCAATTATCATAAAAATGCTAAACCCATTGCTGCAAAAAAATATTTCTTCAATTCCTGAAGATGCATTTCTGATTTTGGCGACTACGGCTGGTGAAATTGATAAACTGGAAAGACATGTTCTGATTGAGAGTACTGATGCTGCAAGCAGCCGACCGGATAAATTGCTTGAAAAAATATCGCTTTTGTGTGAGCTTAGCAGCCTCGGTATTGTTGTTTCAGCAGCATGCGCCTCATCAAGCATTGCTGTGGCTCAGGCTGCCGGAATGATTATCAGCAATGAAAATGACTGTGCGATGGTTGTTGCCTGCGATAGTGTAAGTGAATTCGTTTTTGCAGGATTTTCTTCTTTAATGGCGCTTGATAAAGATATGGCAAAACCCTTTGACAGGGACAGGAACGGGTTGAGCCTTGGTGAAGCATCCGGATTTTTATTGTTGATGAGCGAATCAAGAGCATTAAGAGAAAACAGGCCTGTAATTGGAGAAATCGCTGGATGGGGATTGACAAATGATGCCAATCATATGACAGGGCCATCACGGGATGGAAGCGGACTTGCCATGGCTATACGCAAAGCACTTAAATCCGCAAATGTCTCAGAAAAAGATATTGGCTGCTTTTCAGCCCACGGCACAGGAACCATATATAATGATTCAATGGAAATCAAGGCATTGGAAACTGTTTTTGGAAACCATAAAATCCCGGTATATTCTATTAAAGGTGGAACAGGCCATACACTGGGAGCAGCCGGTCTTTTAGAAATAATCATAGCATTTGAGTCCTTAAATAAAAAAATTGTTCCACCTACCGTAAACCTGTGCAATATTGATAATGAGGCTTCAGGGTGGGTTTCCCCTGAGCCTTTAACGCTCGATGGTTCGGTAACAATTTCGACAAACTCCGGATTTGGCGGGGTTAACTGTGCTGTGGTGTTAAAAAAAGGGTGAACCGTAAACTGTAAACTTATGATTGTCATTAAAGGAATCGGCTGGATCACACTGACCGGATACGGCAGTATTATAAAAAAGCTGCAAGGTAATTATAATGATTTAAAATCGTTACATTCTCATTTGCAGTATGAATCTGTGTTAAAGTATGCGATTAAAAATTTCGGAAGGTTTGATGCCACTTCAAAGATGACTTGCTGCTCCATAGCCCTTGCCCTGAATGATGCCGGGATAACTTATTCCGAGCATATGAAACATGACATTGGCATTCTAGGCACAAACAATGATGGATGCTTTGAGTCTAACCTGGCTTATTTTAAGGATTATGTTTCATGCGGTCGTACAATCGCAAGGGGGAATCTTTTTATCTATACCCTGCCCTCAACTCCCATGGCTGAAGCAGCAATTTATTTTGGGTGCCAGGGGCCTCTGCTATATATTAAATTCCAGCATAATCAGATACCATCAATGCTGCATTATGCCGGCAAAATGATCCTTCGTGGAGAAACATCAAAAACGATTGCAGTTGAGGCAAATGAGGAAAAAGCTGTTTGCTTTGTTCTGGACAATAAAGATAATACTTCAACTATGAAATCGCTATCCCTTGAAGACGTAGTTGATACTATTGAAAAAATATCTGATTTCGATGAAATGGTAATAACGTTACAAAGAAAAGGTATTACGTGAAAATTAAACTGATATACCCCAAATGGCCAAAATTAAAAAATCAGCCTGAATTTAATTTGCCGCCTCACGGCCCGGTTGTTTTTGCTGCGACGATAAAAGATGATGTCGAAATTTCTTTTTGCGATGAAAACGTCGAAGAACTCGACTTATATGAACAAGCTGATTTAATAGCCATTTCAGTCATGCTGACCTGCCAGATACCACGTGCCTGGAAAATTGCTGACTGGTACAGAGCTCACGGAAAAATAGTTATTTTCGGCGGGATTGCAACAATGCTGCATGCTGAAGAAACTATGCAGCATGCTGATTCTGTGTTCATCGGCGAACCGGAAGGACGTTTTGATGCCGTTATTGAAGATTTTAAGAAAGGCCGGTTAAAAAAGATCTATAATTACCATCAGAATTTTCCAGATATATCATTGGTTGGAACCGCAAGACGCAGTATTTTAAAACGCGAACTGTATAACTTTCGAGGCGTTCAAATGGTTGATCTTATCCATGCTTCACGCGGTTGCCGTTTTAACTGTTTCCCCTGCTGCACCCCATTTCTTGGAGGACGCAAGTTCAGACCGCGTCCCATTAAAGCAGTAATAAAAGAACTGGAAAGTATTAACAACAACCGTCTGTTTTTTGTTGATAATTCACTGGCTCAAAACGATGACTGGGAAAAGCTCTTGTTTAAATCTATTGCACCTCTTAAAAAAAAATGGATATCTCATCCGATAAAAGATGATGATGAAATACTTGATCTGGCTGTAGAGGCTGGATGCTGGTATGTATATCAGGCTATTGTGGACACTTCTGATCATATCCGCAACAAGATAAAGCGGTTAAAAGAACGCGGCATTGGAGTTGAGGGCACTATTCTTCTGGGATTAGATGATCATGACGAAGATTATATTAAACGACTGGTAGATTTTTTGCTGGAAATAGATCTGGATCTTGCAGAATTTACTATTCTTACGCCCTTTCCACATTCTCCTGTCAGAAAACAACTGGAGAAGGAAAACAGAATAATTCATAATAACTGGGAACATTATACTGCCGGTGAAGTTGTTTTTAAACCAAAAAAAATGAGTGTGGACTCACTGCAAAAAATGTATGAATATGCTTGGGAAGCATTCTATGCTGATTGCTGTAAAGAAATAAAAATGGCAAAACTGTATCTTGAAGTTATTGAGAAAGAAAAGAAAGACGGAACATATAATAATATCGACCTGAGTTCAAATCGTTCATGGCCGGTACCCGGCAAAAAAAATAGAGAATTATGAAAATCCTTTTAATTTCTTCCAATATCGCGACCACTCCTTATCCTGCATATCCGCTTGGGTTAAGTATGGTTGCCGCAGCACTGAAAAAAGCAGGTTATGATGTATACCAATTTGACTTCCTTCAAAATAACTGCTCATTGGATAAGCTGGGAAATCGGATTAAACAAGTCAATCCGGAAATTATCGGCATATCAATACGAAATATTGACAACGTCAATCTGCTAAATGAACAGAGATATATTGATGCAGCAGGAAATATAGTAAAAAAAATTCGGCAGGCAACAAATGCTAAAATTGTTGTGGGTGGTTCAGGGTTTTCTATTATGCCGGAGATAATTCTGCGCAAAGTTGGCGCTGACTACGGAATTGTAGGAGAAGGCGAAAAATTAATGGTTGAGTTTGTTAATAATGCCAGGCAGGGAAAATATCCGGAGCACAGATGTATCAAAACATCATTAAAGTTGAGCGGGAATGAAATCCCTTCTGCATTTTATGATTCCGACATTATGCAATTTTATCTGAAAAGCGGCAATATAGCTTCCATCCAGACAAAACGTGGCTGTACTCATAAATGCGTGTATTGTTCTTATCCTGTTCTTGAAGGTTCAACTATTCGTTGCAGGGACCCTATAGAGGTCGTTAATGATATTAATACCCTGATGAATGAACACAAGGTCAAATATATATTCTTTACCGATTCCGTATTTAATGATGACAATGGCCGCTATCTTGATGTGGTCAATGAAATGAAAAGGCGCGGTATATTTATTCCATGGACGGCTTTTTTCAAGCCCGAAGGCCTTGATGACGAACATATACATCTCATGAAACAAACCGGTCTTAAAGCTGCGGAAATTGGAGCTGATGCTGCATCAAACATCACACTGAAGAAACTGGGCAAATCTTTTCAATTTAATGATATTATCAAATGTAACGACCTTTTTATCCGTAACGGTGTCGCTACAGCGCATTATTACATGTTTGGCTGCCCGGGTGAAACACAAGAAACTGTTATGGAAGGAATACATAATATAATAAACCTGAAAAAAACTGTTTCATTTATTTTTATGGGTATACGCATTCTTCCTGATACCGCTCTTGCCAGGATTGCAATGAAGCAAGGCATTATTTCGCCTGACCGGGAATTACTTGAACCCGTATATTATATTGCGCCTGGAATAGATAAACAATGGCTTGAAAATACATTGAACAATAGTTTTAAAGGCATAAGGCATTGTATTTTTCCGCCTGATGTTCTGGATAGCAGTTTGCAGTTTCTTCATAAACTCGGGTACTCCGGATCCTTGTGGGACATGCTTCTTGCAAAGGATGAACAAGGTCGTAAAAGCTAACTTTTTAGCTATTTGGAAATAAGTGCGCATGGAAAAGAACAGCTCATTTTCAACTGAACATATCTGGTGCGTTATTCCGGTCTTTAACAATAAGAATACTGTTAAAGATGTTGTTTCGGGTTGCCGTTCATATTTGCAAAAAGTGGTTGTTGTTGACGATGGCAGTACTGATACGGATATTTCAGCATTATTTTCCGGAAGCGATGTTGAGGTGCTGACGCATAATAAAAACAAAGGAAAGGGACAGGCTATTCTTACTGCTTTAAGGTATGTTGAAGCCAATGGCGGTCGTTTTATGATTACCATAGATGCAGATGGCCAGCACTATCCCCGGAATTTAGAAAATTTTATACCTTTGCTTCAGGATGATGAAACATCCATAATTATCGGATGTAGAAAATTTAATGGAAAAAACATTCCAAATTCAAGCCGGTTTGGAAGAAAGCTTGCAAATTTCTGGCTCAGAGTGGAAACAGGTGTATCCATTGATGATTGCCAGAGTGGATTTCGGGCTTACCCTGTAAAACATCTTTTATCGTTGGACATGAAAGGTTCGCATTACGATTTTGAGGCTGAAGTTCTGGCCAGAGCGGTTTGGGCCGGACTGTATTTAAAAACTGTTGAAATTGACGTCTGGTATCCTGAACCTCATCTGCGAATTTCCGGTTTTAAACCATTTATAGATAATTTCCGCATTTCATGTATGCATACCAGGCTGGTTGGAAGACGCCTTTTACCGTTTCCGCACCGAAAAGTTGTTGCGGCCCATAAAAAGCAGGTTGACTTCAGTTTAATGCGTCATCCTGTAAAGTTGGTAAAAAAATTACTGAAAGAAAACGCAAGCCCTGGCGGATTGGCCATGTCGGCCGCAGTTGGAACCTTTTTTGCCGTACTGCCTCTTATATCAATGCATACCTTGGTAATTGCCTATGTTGCAACGCGTCTGCATCTGAATAAAATAATGGCATTGAATATACAACACTTATGCATGCCTCCTTTTGTTCCACTAATTTGCATTGAGCTGGGCTATTATATGCAAAACGGTCACTGGCTGACAGATATTAGCCTGAATACAATTTTTGGACAGCTTCCGGCAAGACTTATAGAGTGGTTGCTTGGTTCTTTGATCGTTGCACCAATAGCAGCATTATTAACAGGTGCCGTTGTATTTAGTGCTGCGCAAATGTTTCTCAAGAGAATCAGTAATTATGAAGCCGAATAAACAGTCACAAAATATAAATATCCGGAAAAGAGGAAACAAATTCGGCTTCTGGTTTTTTAAAGCTCTCCTGAAATTATTCGGGTTGCGCAAAACATATGGTTTTTTGTATATTGTATGCCTTTATTATTTGGTTTTTGACCGGACTGCGGTTTCTGCTGCCCTGCCATATATCAATAAAAGATTTCCTGATCGCAACTATTTAATAAGGCTGTTGCATATTTACCGTCTGTTTATCAGTCAGGGGAAGCAGCTTATTGACAGATATGCGTCTGTTTCCGGGCATACAACATTTGATATTCAGCTCAATGGATACAATGAGCTGATGGCCCTGCTTCAAAATAATAAACAAGGAATAATCTTGTTAACATCACATGCAGGCAGCTGGCAAATCGCCTTAACTGCCTTAAAAAAAGCAGGAAGAACAGTATATCTTCTTATGCGCCCTGAAGACAATAAGGCAGTACGAAGCTCGCTGAATATTGACAGAGAAAAGGATAATATAAAAATTATTTCTCCGGATCAATATCTTGGTGGTATAGTAGAAATAATGGATGTTTTGAAAAAAGGCCATATTGTATCTATCATGGGAGACAGAAGATACGGGGCTAAAGCCGTTGAAGTTTCATTTCTACGTGAAAAAGCATGGTTCCCTTTCAGCGGTTTTGCTGTCGCCGCCGCAGTTGAATCTCCTGTAGTGGTTTTGCTGTCAAATAAGGTTTCAAGCCGTAAGTATATTGTTGATGTATCCAATGTAATATATCCACGCTATGATGGAAAATATGATAAGCGCCAACAACTCCATCAGTGGGTTCAAAATTACGTAAAAATAATTGAGGCATTTGTTAAAAAATATCCATACCAATGTTTCATGTTTCATGATGTCTGGAGTGGATAAGGAGCTATAGATGGAAGAAAAAAAAATGGAATTGCCTGAAATACGAAAAAAATTAAAAGAACTGCTGGTAGAAAATCTTTCATTAGAAGATGTGAGTCCGGAAGATATTAAAGATGATGAAATTTTGTTTGGAGAAGGCCTGGGGCTGGATTCTCTGGACGCAGTTGAAATTGTTGTACTGCTTCAGCGTAACTTCGGTATAGAAATCAAAGATATGAAGGAAGGCCAAAAAATATTCTATTCGATTGATACGCTGGCGAATTACGTATATGAAAACAGATAACCGTTCATGGGTTCAGGGTTCAGGGTTCAGGGTTCAGGGTTAAAGAGAAATGAAAATATTCATCACAGGAATTGGCGGAATCTCTGCTGCCGGAAAAAATATAACGGAGCACCTGGAATCATTCAGGCTCATGAAAAGAAACGCAGGCCCGGTTAGTTTGTTCGACACTTCTCTACCCTATCCGGTTTTTGAGGTAAAAAGTCCCCTGATTAGTAAACAAGTTAGTAAACAAGTTAGTAAACAAAAAAACGAAATGCGCACCCTGTCTCTCGCTATATCCGCATTAAAAGAAGCTTTACATGATGCCGGCCTGCAAAAGGACTTTTCCGGCATTAAAACCGGGGTGTGTCTTGGAACCAGCGTGGCAAGCCAGTTGAATGACATTGATTTTTATCAAACATACCGGAATACAGGAGCGGCAGACATGGCCTCTGCTGACCGTTTTCTAAAGGGTAATCTTGCCGAAGCTGTAGCTAAATCAATAAAAGCAAACGGGCCATCAGTTACTGTAGTTAACGCCTGTTCGTCCGGTGCTGATGCAATCGGAACAGCTCTGTCATGGTTAAGAACCGGTGTTTGCGATGTTGCCATTGCCGGTGGAGCAGACGAATTAAACAGGATACCTTTATGTGGTTTTGGAGCACTTGGGATTTTAAGCAAATCTTTATGCAGGCCTTTTGACAAAGATAGATCGGGTCTGAATTTAGGGGAAGGAGCAGGTATTCTGATTCTTGAAACAGAAGAATTCTCACGCAGTAGAAATAAAAAGTCAGTATTGCGTCTTGCAGGATATGGAGCAGCGGCAGATGCATACCATCTCACAGCTCCTCATCCTGACGGTTCAGGACTGGAGTCAGCATTGCGTAAATCTCTCTCTGATGCAAAAATTACTCCACAAGATGTATGTTTTGTAAATGCTCACGGCACTGCGACTCATGATAATGATAAGGTTGAAGGAATCGTGCTTGAAAAAGTTTTTGGTCCGCAAATAAATTTTTTTTCAACAAAAGGCTATACTGGCCATACTCTTGGCGCCGCAGGAGGTCTGGAAGCAGCATTTACAGCCGCTGCACTGAGAGAAGGCTGGATACCTGCCAGCGCAGGTTTTATGCAACAGGATGATGATATAGCTGTCAAACCGGTTACAGAGCAGACACAAATAAATGGCAGTTTTGCCGTATCCACATCCCTGGCTTTTGGCGGAAATAATGCCTCTATTGTTATTGCCAGAGATCAAATCAACCAACCGTAAACCGTTTTTAAAAGCATATTACATGAATATTGCCGGAATAGGAATAATTTCTGCAAGAGGACGCGGAATTGACAGCCTTGACATTGCATTGCGAGAAGGCTGGGTCGCACCATCTCAAATAAAGTCGTGTAACGATCAAAATGCTTTTTATCCCGCATACAGAGTTGAAAAAAAAACTATTAATGATATAAATCTGTCAAAAAAAATACGCAGAGCAGACAGATTTAGCAAAATGGCTGTGCTGGCCGCATGGGATGCAGTCGCTGACAGCGGCATTCAAATTAATGACAAAGAATCAGCTATTGGAATTATTCTCGCAACAGCTTTCGGGCCCCACGTGACAACCTTTCGGTTTCTTGATGATATTATAGATTACGGTGACGGCAGTGTCTCTCCGACAACGTTTTCGCATTCAGTTCATAATGCCGCAGTATCATATATCTCAACAGTGTTGAATTTTCGAGGTCCGACTTTAACGCTAACTCAGTTCACTTCGCCGATTCATCAGGCTCTTATTCTTGCTAAAGCATGGCTGGAAGAGGGACGCTGCAAATACGTCCTTACCGGCTGTGTTGATGAATGCGGTAATGTTATGGAGTATATATGTAATCAAAAATTGCGAATCGCCAATGACGGTAAAATTAAACCGTTTAATTTTTCGGCTTCACCATCGGCTGTCCCGGGGGAAGGAAGCGTATTTTTTATGACAACCTTAGAAAACTGTCAGAATAAATATTGTAAAATGATTCAAGTTTCCCTGAATAATTGCGAAACTGAAGCTAATCCTGATATATGTATCGTGGAAGCTGATGGTATGGCAGGGGATGAAACAACATATAGAAATATTGTGCCTGCGGATATTTTTACAGGGGGATATGCACCAATTTTTGGCAGCATGAAAATAGCCGGGGCTTTCAATTGCGCTTCAGGCGCTCTTATGCTAAAAAAACAGATTAGATATGCCTGCCCGGTTCAGGACAATCCATATGATCTGAATTTAATTACAAAAACAGAACCGGCAGAAATCAAACAAATCTTTTGTATTAGAAAAAATTGCGCCAATCAAACAAACGTTATCAGACTAATACGATAATAGAATTATTATATCAGAAATTTGAAAACTCAAAACAACTTGCTTTTCATTCGCTTAAAAAAATAGGAGCTTGTTTAACTTTATTGCCATATAAATCAACTTTATTAACTTTACCTTCTTTTCAATTCATTTATTATTCTTTTATGCTCTTTTGAAACTCTGTAACTTTCGCGAGATTTTTGGATTGCTTTATTATGTGTTTTATTGTCCAGGGTATTGTTTTTAAAAAAAATAATTGTTTCATCCGGAAATTTTGCCATACAAACAGATATAAGCCACGCATTTCCCATGGATACATAGTATCCAGCATGCTCAACACTTTGTGACAATTTAAAGATAATCTTTAAATTGTCTGTTTCCATATAGTGT
>DAOWEW010000194.1 GCA_030638305.1 Desulfobacteraceae bacterium | reverse complement strand
GCTGAGCTTACGCTGTGCCGAGATTTCATTAAGCAGGGCATTGATAAGACTGTCTTCAGTCTGGATCAAATCAAGCAACGTGGATATCCCTAATTTAAATTTCTTTTTTTCGTTATCCAGAGCCGTTCGGTAAGATCGAACAGCTTCCTGAGACTTGGCAAGTTCCAACTCGCTGTTTCCAAGCCCGAATATAGCTACCAGAACACCTGAGCTGATATTCTTTGCAAGATCACCGGTTGAGATAAGACTCTGCTGATAGGCTGATTCTTTCTGCAGCAGAATTCCACGGGCAGAGTTGTTTGCAACCGGCCACTCATAATCAAGCGACAGGGAGAAACTTAATCCAGGAACATTTGTATATAAAGGACTAATGAACTCTGAAAACTCATTGCCTTGATCAAGCCCTGAGTAGCCCAGATTACAATTAAGATCCAACCGGGGTAAGAGCCTGTTTTCTGCGGCCTTTACCAGAGTTTTTTTAACACTTTGTTGTATTTGTGACGCCAGATAATCTGCGCGTTTCACCAGCGCTTGCTCAATTAGATCGTTGATTGATTCATTGAGTTGCGCTATCTCCTGAGTTCTGATTCGAGGAAATTCATCACCAGGATCAGGCAGAGATCTGATCCCATCAAATGGCAGCCCCATTAATAGACCGAGATATTGTCTGGCCTCGAAAAGGTTTTGTTCACCTGCTATTCTTGATGCGGTTTTGACTGCCAGATTAGCCAGTATTTGTTCAAGGTCAGCAGCAGGACGTGCACCAGCTTTAATAAAAATTTTAATTTCCCTGACAAGGGCCTCTGCCATGGATTCCGACTGTTTTAATTGATTGAGTTCACTACCGGCAGCAACATAGTTCCAATAAGCTACAACCGTATTCAATACATTTTCCGAAATAGTATGGCGCAATTCAAGAAGGCTTATCTCATATTCTTTTTCAGCAGCTATTTCATCCGCTGCATTGGCTTGTGCCCCCCTGTCTCTTAATAATGGCAATATTACAAGAAAATCGACCCGGGCATCATTGGCCGGATCAGAGGAAGAAGGTGAAATTCTGGTGCGGTTGAGACTAACCACAGGATTTACAGTCAGACCTGAACGGTATTGCTTGCTGATACTTAATCTGTACGACGTAGTGTCAGTCTCTGTTTTTGAAGTGCCTTGCAATATTTTCTGCTGTTTGGAAAGGGGAATTGCTTCGTGACCATAGCCTGCAGATACCCCTAATTTTATGTCAAATTCTCCTCTTGCAGACTGAAGAATGCCTTTTTGACCTTTTACCTGTTCTCCCTGAAGGCGGATATTGGGTTGGTGAACCAAAGTTGCACGAACCGCCTCCAACAGTGTAATACCTCTTTCCGTAATTTCCTGAGCACAAACGGTTTTGGCTTCAGGTAAAGCAGAAAAAAGAATTCCGAATAAAAGACAGAATATTACACGAATCGTAATTACAGGTATGGTATTATCATTCAATTATAGTTTTCCTTTTGTTGAGAGTCGGTGATTACCTTGCATTTGATCCTCACGCTATAGACTTTCAGATAATTAATTTCACAAGGATAGAAGGAGGAAAGCGTATTAGTTATACGTCGACGACTAATAAGGAACGTGGACGAAATAACTTCCCCAACTATGCATCACAGCTTCAGGCCGCCTTTATCCGATCTCAAATCCCAAAAATATTGAAATAGCTCGCTATTCCTTCAACTTTTGTGATCTGAAATCAAACAAATTCGACCCAAATCTGTGCGCCTACTTGGGGAAGTTAATTCGTCCACGTTCCTAACGCAGTGAAATTAATTATCTGAAAGTCTATATTGGAAACTGATGCTTCCAGAGGGTATAGTAGGCGCCTTTTATTGAGAGCAGTTTCTCGTGTGTTCCCTGTTCAATCATTTCACCTTGCCTGAGAACGATAATCTTGTCTGAAGGCATAACAGTGCTTAAACGATGAGCAATTATAATAACTGTTTTTCCCTTTTTTCTCATAGCCTGCACAGCGTTTTGAATATATCGTTCTGAAGTAGAATCAAGCGATGATGTTGCTTCGTCCAGTATCAATATCTCAGGTGCTTTATAGAGTGCCCTGGCAATAGCGATCCGTTGTCTTTCTCCTCCGGAAAGGTTTGCACCGTTTTCACCCAAATAAGTTTGAAATCCATTGGGGAGCTTGTCAATAAAATCTTTCATAACAAGTTCATTGCAAATGCTTACGATTTTTTTCATGTCCGGATCAAAAACACCTACCGCAATGTTTTCAATCACGCTGCCGGCAAATATATCAACTTTTTGCGGGACCACGCTGACGACTTGTCTGAGGCTTTTGTTGCTGATATCTTTGATATCATGCATACCAATTCGTATACGGCCGCTGCCAACCGGATACATTTTCTGCAGCAACGACATCAAGGTGGTCTTGCCTGAACCGCTTTCACCTACAATTCCCGTAACCTTTGCCTTGCGTATTGTGAGGCTCAGCCCTTTAAAGACCTCCCCGCGTGATCCGTAACGAAATGACACATCATTGAAACAGATATCCCCTGTCATATCCGATGTTAAGGTAATCACACCTTCCGATTCTTCACGTTCCAGATCCATAATCTCAAAGAGACGGTCTGAGGCGATCAGCGCATCCTGTATTGTTCTGTTTACACCGATCAGGCTGCTGACCGGCCCGATAAAATACCCAAGCAGCGCATAACACGACATAAGTTCTCCAGGCGTTATCATCTGTTTGAGCACAAAACCGGCTCCTATCCATAAAAGAATAATCGTGAAAAGACTTGATATAAAGGAAGATGAACTTTCCGCACATATAGCGTTGACACCTGAACGATAAATTGTTCCCAAAAGCTTTACAAAACGCGTTTCTGTCTTGATATTTGCATGCCATTCCAGACCAAACCGCTTAATCGTAGCAACCGAGTTCAGGGATTCAACAAGCTGAGACTCCAGTTCAGCCGCGTTTTCCATTATTTTTCTCTGGTACTTTTTGTTGAGGCTGTTAACTACGCAATACGTAACACTGTAAAGCGGTACAACCATGAGCATGATCAAGGCAATACGCCACGAATAAACGAACATCAATCCAAAAGAAAATATAATGGTGAGGGTGTTTACTATCAAATCAAGGGAGACATCATTGATGAACGTACGGATCTTTACCGCGTCATTCATTCGTGAAACAATCTCGCCTATTCGCATGGTATCGAAAAATCTTTGCGGCAATGTCAGTAAGTGCTTGTAATATCCAAGAATAAGCTGAACATCAATCTTTTGTCCGGTTTGCAATACAAAAAGACTTCTCGTAAACCCTATGATAATACGAACTAACAGGATAACGATCATCAGGACGCTCATTAGATTGAGCAAATTCATATTACCGTCCACAATCACGTTATCAACAATCTTCTGAACGTAAACCGCGGTGGAAAGTCCGAGAACAGTGGTAACAAATGCGCCTGCCAGCGCTTCTGCCATAACTGTTCTGTGAGGCCGCACAAGATTGAAAAAACGCTTAAACGCTGATGTTGTTTCATCGCCCTTTTCAAACGCATCCGAGGGAACCAAAAGAACAAGAACGCCGGTCCATTCTTTTTTGAATTTGTCATGCGGTATTTTATGGATTTCACCGTCATGTGGGTCCATCAGAGTCACATGCTTTTTGTTTATGCCGTAAATAACCACATAGTGGTGAAAAACCTCCTTGACAATGACATGGGCAATCGCCGGTTTAGGGATATTAAACAGGCTTTCAAACGTTCCCTTTACCCCTTTGGCGCTAAAGCCGAGTTTTTCAGCGGCTTCTACCATGCCGAGAACATTTGTACCTTTTTTGTCTGTTGAGGCATACTGACGGATACGCGACAGGGGCAACCCGTATCCGTAATATTTGGCGACAGAGGCCAGGCACGCTGCCCCACAGTCCGTAAGATCGCGCTGCTTAAAAGTTATATTTTTTCTTCTCATCGAAAAAATCGCTATGCTTATTTTTTATTACTTAAGGGGTTTAACCAATTATCAACCTTATCATACAAGAGCTGAAATAATGTTCGCTGCGTAATGAGAAATCGCGCTTGAAAGGTCATACCTTTTTTCAAGTATCCTTTATATCCGTTTTTCAACTGTAAAAACGTTCTGTCCAATCTGCATCGCACACGAAAAAGGGGTTTGTTATCCACTAAAATAAAATCATCGGAGATCTGTTTTACTGCGCCGTTGATGAATCCCCACTGATTGTAATTAAAAGCGTCAACCTGAATCTTAGCCTTGGTATCTATGTGTAACATACCGATGTCACGCGGCAATACATACATTTCCGCAATCAGGTCTTTGTCCGGAGAGATAACTGCAAGCAGTTGTCCTGTCTGCACATAACTGCCGACGGATATCCCTGAAAATTGCTCAACAGTTCCTGCAATCGGCGATTTGATTGTGCGAAGCTCATTCTCTTTTTCGATCTGCTCACGCTGTGAGCCAAGCTCCTTTAACTTGAACCGATTTGACAAGAGATCCTTATTCCATTTTGCATTGTGCTGTTCAATCAGCATATCGTGTTGAATCTTCAATCGCGCGAGTTCGAGTTCCTTATATTCCAGTTCGCTCAAACTGACTAATTTGTTCTTGTGCAAATAACGAAACCGGTCCACTTCTTTTTTTGCCTTTTCCCGGCTGTAACGATTTTCCTCAATCTGATTTTTAAAATAAAAGTATTCGCTTCTGTAATGCATCCTTTTGAATAAAGCGGTTTCAACGGAAAGGCTTTTCGATGCAGAAGTCAAAAGCTCTAAATCGTGGATAAAATCCTTTGTTTCGTTCTCTTCATAGGAGATGAACTGCAATTTTTCGTGCAAAACAGCAGAATTGAGTACAAGTATGGATTCGTCTTTTTCTATCCTTTGGTTTTCTTCAGTGAAAACGCCGGAAACCGTGCCGGAAACCAGTGACCTGATCTCATTTTTCTCACTAACCGGCCGGATAATACCGTTGCTTTGAACGGAAACATTCACCTTGATAACGGGTAACAATGAAAACGCTGTCACAACCGATAGAATAACGATGCAGTAAATAACATGACTCTTTGCTGAATGTCTTGAAAGAATATGTTCCGCAGTGTTCTGTATAATGTCGGCTGGAAATAGAGAATCTTGCATAATTTTTAATTAATGCGTAACAGTTCACGGTTGTCGGTTTACAGTTATCGGTTCACAGTTAACAGTTTTATGTTTTGATCAACCGTAAACCGTGAACTGTAAAGCGTTACATTAATGCGTATTCTTTAACTCTGTTGATAAAATCTGTTAAATATAAGGAAATGGTATCTGCGTGTCAAGTCAAGAAAGATCCCAAGACCGGCATCCTTGCTCTGGATATTCGAAGCCTTTTGGTTCATCTCCAAGCTCTTTTCATAGTCTCCAAGCTGAAAATATATATCTCCAACGCGTTTACCTCCTTAATCGTGAAATCTTGTTCCCGGGTCGAGATCCGGGAACAAGATTGCCCTAAACAGTCTTAGAATCGCAAATTAACAGCATAAAGTTCCATTTTAATCTCGGTTGTAAATGGAACAATACCATACAGTATATGACTGGGAGGCCGATAGAACGTAACAAAATTATCTAACATTCCGCCGGCGACATTTTCCAGATCTTCGTTGCTGAGTTCCTCAATCAGATCACATTGTTGAGAAATGCCGTCTGATCTTTTTTGCTCTTTCACGTACGAATCCTTTTGTTTGGTCATCAGTTATCACCTTTCCATACCTATCTCCAGTAAACGGCCCGGCCATATACCATATAACGGCCGTGGCTGTATACCGTATAACGGCCACACCATTTTGTTGAAACCAGCACCGCTCCAGGCAACTCCGCCCGCAATATTTTCCAGGTCTTTATTACTGAGTTCCTCGACCAGGTCACATTGCTGGCAGATGTGCCGGGATTCCTCCCGCTTTTCCAGGTACAAATCCTGTTTTCCAATCATCAGTTATCACCTCCTTTCCATTTTTTTCCCTCAGAAATGATTGATACATTTCTTTGGTTTGTTGTGCAAAGCTGCTTGATTTCCGGCTGCCTTGCTCCAACACATCAATGGCTTCGTACAGT
>DAOWEW010000216.1 GCA_030638305.1 Desulfobacteraceae bacterium | reverse complement strand
TCCCTGTATTGACAAAAAATGTATTTTTTCCGACTGTGAGTTCTATTGGGTTTGATTCGTGTGCTTCAAATGTGTTTTCAGCTTTGACCGCGATACCATCCATAGCGCATGAGTGGAAATGAGGCGATGAAAGCTTTGCCATTACCGGCTCTGCAAGCACCCTTCCTGCTGAATCAGGGACATGAACAAGCTCACGAGAAAGAATTTTATCCGTAGAAAAAAGATCAAAAAGAATTTCACGTGCCTCTTTCAGGGTTTTCATTTTTAAATATATGTTGCGATTCTTGTTCATTTTCTATACCGGAGTAACCCAAACCTCTGAGCCTTTATCCAGCCCCTCTATATTTATTCCTATTTCAATGAGGCCATCTGCCTTTGTCAGAGTACTTATGAGCCCTGACTTGCCGAGAATTGGTTGGGCCCATTTAATACCGTTTTTATCAAGCAGCCTGACACGTATATAATCTATGCGTCCCTGAGCAGACGATATATTCCTGTCAAGCAGCGCAGAAATTTTTAATTCTTTTTTATACTGCGGGGAAAAACCGCTTATTTTTTCAATAAACGGCCGGATGACAATTTCAAATACTATCATAGCTGATAAAACATGGCCAGGCAAACCCCAGATAGCCTTATCTTCGGCTCTGGCCAGAATTGTCGGCTTGCCGGGACTTATGGATATTCCATGGACCATAATATCTGAGCCAGGCAATGCGGAAAGTACTTCTACCGTTAAATCCCGTGTTCCAACAGAACTGCCGCCTGAAATCAAAACCATATCCGAATGAGCAAGTGCAATAGAACTTTTTTCTAAAAGAGCGTCAAAATCGTCTTTGACGATTCCATAACTAACAGGGATACCACCTGCTTTTTGTACCAGGCTTGATAGAGTATAAGTATTGATATCGCGAATTCGGCCTTTATCAGGAATATTATTTATTGGTATTATTTCATCTCCGGTAGAAATTATACCGATAACCGGTTTTTTGTATACTTTTACTGAATCCTTGCCGAGAGCGGCAAGTAATCCTGTTTCCTGTGGCCTGAGTTTTCGGCCGCACAAAAGCACATTATCTCTTTTTTTAATATCTTCTCCTATTGATAGTACATGCTGGGCAGGTGCAACGCTTTTGTATATTTCTATAGTTGTTCTATCTATAATCTCTGTATATTCAACCATTATAATGCTATCTGAACCATCGGGTAACATTCCTCCGGTAGCAATTCTTGCAGCCTCACCATGGCCTATTGAAAAACCGGCAGGTTTCCCCATATCAATTGTACCCTTGACTGTCAGATACGCTGGATTTTCTTCAGTTGCGCCAAAGGTGGATGAAGCTTTAACTGCATATCCATCCATGGTAGAACGAGCGAAATCAGGCAGGTTAATGTCAGAAACAATATCAACAGCAAGAATCCTTTCAAGAGCTTTGTGCAGCTCAATAAACTCAGTTCCAACACTGGGAAAGCCGGCAGAATATTTGAGTGTATGCTCTAAATCGGTTACTTTGAAAAACTCTTTCATGATATAAAATTGTGCTATAGAAAATTAATATCTCGGACATGACACATAAGGAAGCGTGAACCATTGCCATTATTGATTACCAAAATTATTCTGTTCGCCGCAATCAGGACACTGCCAGGTTATTCCATTACATGACATTCCCCATACATTTTTATACATGCAGTCCTGACAAATTGCAAAGCCACACCTGCATGTCCAGAAAAAGGGGGCTTTATTACGGCAGCAATGGCAATTTGTTGGCTTTGTTCGGAGCCGTCTTTCCCTGTATTTCAATTTAGTTGAAGAGCCTGTCATGTTCCACCATGATGCAAAGATTCATCACGACATCTATACCTGCTTTTGTCAATAATTCTGCAGCTTCATGATCTTCTATATTAAGCTGCGTCCAGAAAACTTTTGGCTTGATTCGAATAGCCTCATGAGCATGTAGCATTACCTGAGAAGAGTTTCTAAACACATTAACAATATCTATGGGTTGCTTAATATCTTTTATTGATGAATATGCTTTTTCTCCAAGAATCTCCTTCTGCTTGGGGCGTATCGGAATAATTTTATGACCTTGTTCTTTAAGATATTTGGCAACAATATGGGAGTCTCTTTCCGGTTTAGGGCTTAATCCTAAAACCGCTATGGTTTTTGAATCTGCCAGAATATGTTTTATTTCGCTGTCTTCAGTGATTATTTGACCTTTTTTCATATATATTACCTTAAAATCTGAATCTATCAGTCTTGTTGTTTTAGTTTGTTAATGATAATAACAGACAAAATCTTCTGTTAAGCAAAAAGACAGGCGACCGTTTGCAGTTAACGGTTGATAAAACATAAAACCGTGAACTGTAAACCGACAACCGTAAACCGCTGCAAAAATAGATATCAATAAAACCTGTAATCTGCAACCTGAATTCTTATGAATAAAGATAAAACAATATATCTAATAGATGGAAGCGCATATATCTACCGTGCTTATCATGCAATTCGCGGACTTTCCAATTCAAAGGGCTTTCCAACAAATGCTGTTTTCGGTTTTACAAAAATGCTTTTAAAGCTCATAGAAGATCGAAATCCAACATATGTTGGAATGTTTTTTGATGTAAAAGGTCCGACTTTCAGACATAAAATGTTTGATGCCTATAAAGCCAACCGGCCACCCATGCCTGAAGATCTATCGGTGCAGATTCCATATATTAAAGACATAACAAAAGGTTTCAACATACCGGTTGTTGAAATGCAGGGCTACGAAGCCGATGATCTCATAGGCACGCTTGCGCGCAAGGCCGAGGAGGTAGGCTTTTCTGTAATTATGGTTACCGGTGATAAAGATTTCATGCAACTCGTTACAGACGAGTCTATTATCTGGGACCCAATGAAAGAAAAAATCATAGATGGCGATGTGATAAGAGATACATATGGACTCGAACCTCGCCAGATGGTTGATGTTATGGGTCTTTCCGGTGATTCTGCCGATAATATTCCCGGTGTACCCGGGATAGGTCCAAAGACTTCGCTTGCATTGATAAAAACTTTCGGAAGTATGGAGTGTTTATATGAGCAGGTGAATACAATAAAAAAGAAAAAGCAGCATGAAAATCTTGTTCGCTACAAAGAACAGGCATTGTTGAGCAAAAAACTTGTTACAATAAACGACAAAGCACCTGTATCATTTATACCTGAAGACTTTAAATACAGCACTCCCGACAATGCCGCTCTCGCCGGACTCTTTAAAAAACTGGAATTCAGGCAGTTGCAGCAATCTGTTATAAAACAGGCGGATTTATCAAAAAAGAAATACAAGGCAGTATTGAGTGTTGATGAACTTTCCGATCTAATTGCAATTTTAGAGGCTTCCGGTTCATTTGCCGTTGATACTGAAACTACTTCCAAGAATCCAATGGCGGCAAATATAGTCGGATTGTCTTTTTCATTAAAACCCGATGAAGCATTTTACATTCCATGCGCTCATGAATATGAAGATGCACCAAAACAGCTTAAATTGGACGAAGTTTTGAAGAAGCTCAGGCCGGTACTTGAAAATCATAAAATAAAAAAGATAGGCCAGAACATAAAATATGACTGGATTGTTCTTGATCGTCATGGAATAAGCCTTTCCGGAGTAATGTTTGATACCATGCTTGCATCTTACCTTATTAACCCATCGAAGCGCGCTCACAATCTTGACCGGATTGCTTTTGATTTTCTTGATCACAAAACGATTTCGTATGAGGAAGTAGCGGGTAAAGGTAAAAATGCTTCCTGTTTTTCAAAGGTTCCCCTTGAAAAGGCTGTGCCATATGCCTGTGAGGATGCTGACATTACGCTTATGGCTTATAATATTCTTAAGCCCATGCTGAAAGATATGGGACTTGAAGAACTCTTTGAAAAAGTAGAGATGCCGCTTGTGCCAGTATTGATGAAGATGGAAATGACGGGAATTAATGTTGATAGAGAAAAGCTGATGGTTCTTTCAAAATCATTTGAACAGCAGCTTGAGCAACTTGAAGGCAGCATATATTCAATCGCAGGGGAAGAGTTTAACATCAGATCTTCACAGCAACTCGGCAAAATACTTTTTGAAAAGTTAGAATTGCCGGTGCAAAAAAAGACAAAAAAGAAGACTGGCTATTCAACCGATGTAAATGTTCTTGAAGCGCTGTCAGAACAGCATGAGCTTCCTGTTCTAATATTAAGGCATCGGACTCTTGCAAAACTTAAATCAACATATACGGATGCTTTGGTAGATCTTATAAATCCTGAGACAGGACGTATACATACTTCGTACAATCAAACAGTTACTGCTACAGGCCGCCTTAGCAGCTCCGAACCGAATCTTCAGAATATTCCGGTCCGCACAGATGAGGGAAGGGAAATAAGAAGGGCTTTTATTCCAAGACAAGGATGGCACCTGCTTGCAGCAGATTATTCTCAGATAGAACTCCGTATTCTTGCCCATTATTCAGATGATAAAATTCTTATAAAGGCTTTTAAAGAAGATGAAGATATCCATCTCCGGACCGCCGCAGAGGTTTTCCAGGTATTTCCTTCTTTCATTACTTCTGAATTGAGACAGCAGGCCAAGGTTATAAATTTTGGCATAGTCTATGGAATGAGTCCGTATGGTCTTTCCAAAGAGCTGGATATAAGCCGGAAAATGGCAAAAACATATATAAATAACTACTTCGCAAGATACAGCGGCGTAAAACAATTTATAGATAAAACAATAAAACAGGCCGGGATTTCAAAAAAAACAAGTACTTTGCTTGGCCGTATTCGCTTTTTGCCGGATATCAACAGCTCAAATAAAAACTTGCGTGAGTTTGCCGAAAGAACCGCAATAAATACTCCCGTCCAGGGGTCGGCTGCAGATCTGATAAAAATAGCCATGATAAATGTGGACTCAGAATTTACAAAGAGAGGCCTTAAATCTGCGATGCTGCTTTCCGTACATGATGAGATTGTTTTTGAAGTGCCTCCGGATGAACTGGATGAAGTTAAATGCCTTGTAAAAGATATAATGGAGGGTGTCTGGGATCTGAAGGTACCGCTTAAGGTTAATCTATCCGTGGGAAAAAATTGGGCTGAAGCCAAATAGTCACGAAGAAAGACCGTTTTAAATATAGAACGTTTTAGTCTATTTCGTCATAGATTTCACACAGTTCACGCATTCCGGAATCACTTGGAATGTTTTCAATGTCATAAATGTTTTTTAAATTTTCGTAAGATATAAACAGGTTCACGCAATATCAGGTCAACACTGGATTCAGCAGCAGCCGCAAGTTCAGGGTGGCTTTCTTTGAGATTGATTATTTGTTTCAAGTGGTCTGATGTTCTCATGATAAGTGAAGCCATATCTCCCTCATCAATAGGAACAAATTCCAAAAGCTGATGCCAGGTTATACCTGTTGACCACAGATAAAGCGCCACAACTGGCCAAAACAGAATGACAGGGGTGTAAAATCCTTGCCTGCGTTGGGTGGCTGCAATATCTCTTATGCAATAAAGAATTTTTTGAAAAATATCCTGAATTTCTGTTATATCCATTGTATCAGGCAACCGCAATTCTACATTCTGATGTCCGCTCCACACAAATGGAGCAAGGCTGCCCGCCAGGATCTCAGGCCGTACAGCGTTCAAAGCTCCCCTTCTAATCAGTTCTGCAATCAACAGGGGTTGCTCCAGCCTGAGCCTTGACGCCCAGACTCCGTCCGGGGTTAACCTGTCCTCAGTGTTCACAAAACCGGTTTCTTTCAAAAATCTCATATGGCGCTTAAAACTCAGCCATAACCCGCCATCCATTGCCTCTGCCTTTGTGGAGAGTGATTTGAATTCTCGCAGCAGTTTGTTCAAGTCTCCTCTCTTTTGCCTGTGGCAGAGTATCATATGACTGCAATCTCCACATGGAAGTAAAGACAACATTTGCTTTGCTGTTTGTTCGGCAGCCGGAGTTTTCTTCGCTTCAAACCCGATGTTGATTTTTTTGAACCTTACCATGGAAACCGTATCAAAAAGACGTTCTATAATCTCCGGTGAATAGTACATGGGAAGTTTAATAATGTAATCGAAAAGAGATTGAACCTCATCCAGATCAACGGGTTCTAATTTTAGCGTGTTTTCTGTGGTGTGGACAGATTTTTCAATATCATGTGCCCCAATGCTGATACTTCCCCTGTATTTGTATATACGAAATACTATATAAACCTTTCCATTTTTGTGAAGAAATAGTCTTCCGGGCCTGAGATACTTCTTAAAATCTTTTATCAGTTGCTCATGATTAATCGTATGGTCAGGCTTTTCTATAATATTTTGTATTTCGGTCATTTCCCGGATGTTTGCAATAATCTCGTAAGGATCACCTGTATCACACCTGCCTTCCGGGAGTTTTTGTTTCAGTTCCAACAACATCTGCTTCCACCGCTTCCTGATTAGAGGCACGGTCTTACTTTTTTTAAAGGCCGCAAACGAACGTTCAAGAAGAAATTTGATATCCAACGGCTCTTGAGAAAAGAGAAGATTAAGAGTCATTGAAAAATTGATATGAATTTTACTTGAAATCGGCTCTGGTGTTGATGCGTTTAAATTATATATGAGTTGCGGATTCTGGTGCGGACCGGGAACAACAATTGCAAATCCTATATTATCCTTTCCTCTCCGTCCAGCCCTGCCTATCATTTGATGAAGTTCTGTGGCGGTCAGATCAATAAGTTGATGACCATCATATCGAACACTTTCAAGAAGCACAACCGACCTTGCAGGGAAGTTGACTCCTGCAGCAATTGTTGATGTGGAAAAAATAGCTTCCGGATAACCGTTGCTCATCATCTTTTCGATAAGCACTTTCCAGTAGGGAAGCTGTCCTCCATGATGAGAGCATACCAGAGAGTCTATAAGTATTCCTGTTTGACCATGTCCCTTAAGATGCGGGTAATCATCAAGAAATTTTTCCAGTAACTTTTTCATTTGTTTTCGTGTTTCAGGAAGAGCATTTACAGGAGGACAATCCAGCAGAGCCTGATTACAGTCCCTTCTTGATTTGAGAAAAAAAATGGCTGGCAGCAGGTCAAGTTCTCTCAGGAATTTGATAATCAGGCCGAAGTCCATTTTTTCATAGTCTTTGTTCCAGGTTTCTGTTTTTGAATTCAGATAGTTCTTAACCCTGTGGTTGAGTCCTTTTTTACCGTCTAAAGAAGTCACGAGACCGTCGGGGAATAAAAACAGGGTTTTAAGAGGAACAGGGCGTTCTTCAGACCGTACCACCCTGCAAGGAATTGTTCGAATCCCGGTCAACCACTCAGAGATTTCTTCAGCATTTGGTATGGTCGCTGAAAGCAACAAAAGCCGTACTCTTACAGGAAGATAAATGAAAATTTCTTCCCATACAACGCCTCTGTTCGGATCGTTTAAATAATGGGCTTCATCCAGAATCACCAAATCGGTATTGATATTGGACCCCTTATTTATAGCATCATAAAGCTGGTTCCTGAAGATTTCGGTTGTGCCGACAATTATAGGAGCGTCAGGATTTTCTTTACGGTCGCCTGTTAAAATTCCGCAAACAGATTGTCCGAATTCGTGGCAGAACTCTTCATAAATGGAGTTGGAAAGAGCCTTAAGTGGCGAAGCATACCACACCCTAAGCTTTTGTGGAAGATAGGAGTGAATGGTTTGAGAGGCTATCCATGTTTTTCCTGCCCCTGTTGGGGCGCTCACAAGCACATCATAATTTTCAACCAGCGCCAGTGCCTCTATCTGAAAGGGGTCCGGTTTGAAAGGCTGAGATTTGGGGACTCCGATTTTGTGGAATATAGATCTAATTTTACGGTCTATCATAAGCTTTTTGAAACCGGATTTTATATCATCACAAAATTACCGCATCCGTAATGTGTATATTTTCCGATATGAAATATAGATCCGAATTCAAGGTATGGAATGATTGAGGTTGGTATGAAAGTGGCAAATGTCTGAGATCCTATCCATTGTCCGGGCATATCGGAAGGGACACTCGTAATGTCATGCCGAAGTAGAGGAATATGGGAGGCCTGTTCTATTGCTTCCCTCCAGGACAATAAAACATCGGATTCCAGTACCTCTAAAAAATCATCACGCGTAGCATACTTGCCCAGTATTATCGAACTCATTCGTTGGACAATTTCCTCCATAATAAGGCTCATAGAAGGAACTTTTGGGGGAGTATTTTTTTTCAATCGCCGATTATTTATTTCGCATTTTTTTAAGTCAAAAGGTGCTATCCACGTCAGACTATCTATGGCATTAGATGAGGCCATATCAAACTTCAACCCCTGAGACCACTGAGATGGATTGACTTTATAGCGTAAATCAAGGCGGCCGTCCTTGACTAATGGTTTCCACTGTCTACCTTTGGCCGTGTATACGGATTGAATATCAAAATGCCCCCAAAGACTGTTGGTATAATGCCAGCGAGGATTTGAGACTTTTCCGATATTTTCAATAGCCGGAAGAATTACTTCGAGAAACAGACCGTGATCCGCGCATTGACCAACCAGCTTAAGTTCCAATAATATACGTTCATTTTGTCCATATGTCCGTTTGACCGGGTACCAGAACAAAATGGCGTCAATGGGCCATGGGGTTTGGGGTATGTTTTTCTTTTCCGATTGAAGGTTCCTGTCATAAAAGTTACATGCCGCCAATGCTTTTTTCCAGGGTCGCGCTTGGGTAGTTGGCAGTTGGTCAGCGATGGTATTTCCCAATACAAGAGACAGTTCAATGGACGGCCATTTCGGAAGCCAGACTAACGAGCTGTTGACGTTCAGGATAAATAAATATCGTATTAAATTAAGAGGTGTATTTGACATAATCAAGCAGTTCGTAAAGCAAGATAATCTGATTTTTTGACCATTGCCGAAATTTCCAGGCATTCAACATGTCTTTTGCTTCAGATGATAAATATCCAGTTAACCTGCCCCAGAGAAATTGCTCTTCATTTTTGTTTTTCACATTCGTCAAATCCCGCAATATCTGTTGATCTTCCGGAAGAAGCAATGAACGGAAAATAGAAGCCATTTCGAGCAGTTTCAAAAAATCCCTGACTTCAAATGTAAGCAACCCTTTCTGCTCTCTGGCATGAGGGATGAAGAGTTGATAAGACTTGGAAAAAAATCGAATTCTTAGCATGTCCATGGGAAATCGGGAATCTTGATGAATTGCTCTACAGATGATGTCTCCCATGGTTCCCCGGTTGGTGTGGCCAGTTGTGGGAAAAATTTGGAGAAGTCCTTTTATATCTGTACCGTGATAAATCAGCAACTCCTGAATCCAGGGTTTTAGCTTGAGGCGGCGCATAACTATCATAAAATGCTGCGCATCATGAATATACGACCCATGAATATGGCTGCTGTAAAATCCTGTTTTTGATTCAAGCTGTTTGGGCAGGCTGGCGACGTGGCCCCATATAACGATTGCCTGCCGTGATTGATTACCCAGCATTTTTGCCCTGGCAATAATTGCCAGGCAGGTCTTACAATACAATAGCTTCGGATTGTCATGGCAGGGGTAAAGCCAGCAACGTTTACAGGGCCTGTTAAAAAGTGAAATGGGACCACTGATCGCCTCATTCGTCTGAGACAATTCAGACGAATGAGTTTGAAAATATTGCAGAGTGGCCAGCAATTCAGCCCCGGTTCTGCTTTGACGAATCCAATCAAAGATGCTCAGCATTCAATGCCTTTTTTAAAGCTGCACAATGTTTGATGTTTTTATCAACTCGCCATTTGTCAACTTTAATCGGTATATTCCATTTGTTCTGAAATTCTTCAGTATAGCGCTTTGTCCAGTCAATCGTATAGCTTTCAGACAGAATATTAAAATTCATACTGCCGAAACCCAGATAGCGGTTGTTTCCCATTTTATGGGCAAGTCCTGGCTCTAATGCTATGCACCATATAAGTCGCTGCAATTCCGTTTCCTGTAAATTCCAGAACCGAATGCTAAATCGGGCTTTATTTCCCGGGAGCATAGCCCTGAAATATCTGGCCTTAACACTGTCTGGTTCAAAATTTTCAGTTTGTTTAACAATGGGGGCAAGTTGTGCGTGAGGAAAGAGCCGCCATTTTTTTCCGATCATAAGCTTGGCAGCCTGGCCGTCCGGTTGCTTCTGCCATTGATTTCCGGTATACTGCCATTCACCATAAGGATAAGGCACTTTAAACCATGCTAATTCAGGATTTTCAAAAGTCGCAAATTCAAATGATAAACGTCCCATTATAGCCTGATTGGGACCATTGCCAACCCATCCGAACAGTCTGTCAACCTCATTTAAACGGCTTATGTCAGAGCTTTCGGTATGAGCATCACTGGCAATAGTGTAAATATGGCGCAACATGCCTTTGATGCTGCGCCCGGGCAATGCGTAAACCTTATTGGTGTCTCTGTATCTAACTTCAGGTGGCGAAATGGAAAAAAAATCAAATCCATTAACCGGTTCCTCGTCAAGTGTGCTTTTATAAGAAGGTTCGCCGCTTTCCTGGATGTTCGTAGGGGTCAGCAGGTTTGCTTCCACAATAAGTTTGCCGCAGTATCCACCAAAAGACCTGTGAGAAATAAAACCTGCTTTGGCCTCAGGTGGTGTTTGGCCGGCATATCCGCTATCAGAGGCCACTGGTTCAAGCGGCTTAAGAGCTGTGGCTGCCGATTCGTCCTTAATTTCCAGCGATTGCCATATACCGTTTTCCTTTAAAGGCTGGTTGCCAAAAAGTTTCTGATGAACTTCGTTTTCACTATTAGTCAGCCATAAAATTTTGTTAATATCTGCCTCTACCCAGCCGCAACCACTGGTTTTTTCTCCACCGAGAGGAATTTCACCCTGTTGAAAATCTCTAATCAGGTGAAATAGCACAGAAACCGCGGTTAAGTCCTTTACATGGATATCCTGCAAATTAATTTGAAACTGGAAAGATAATTGCTTCCCATAGGCAAACAGGTAATCCCGTTTCGCGGTCTCAATCGGTTGCCCTGTTTGTGGATTCATGCAGATACCGTCCATGGAGCACCATGAACGATTTGGGTCATCAGGATTAACAAGATAAGCATCTGAAAAAAAGACCATACCTTGCTGTCTCTGTGCCCCGAAAAGCAGGTCAAGCAGGGTATTCGTTTTGCGTGTTTCGCCCCAAAGGGTTTTTAGCAATTGAGATGCCCGTTTACGAAAAGCTCCTTTAATGGTACTGCCGGGGATATAGGCTTCCCATGCGTGCTGCTTTTGTGAGGATGGAGCCCAGGAAATCATGCGCATAAAAATCGTGTCATAGGGTTTTCCATATTTTCTGGAAATGTCACGGTTAAACTGACCTCCGGCTCTGAAGTCAATGTGATGAGGGAGGGTAAGCTGCTGCCTGGTTTGATCACGGTATGACTTCAGGAATTCAATCTGGTTTTTATCGTTGACAATGCTTTTTTTCAGATTATCTGCAGAACGCATATGCCGATAAGAGACCCTGCGGTGGTCGTTGAGAAAATCTTTCCATGTTGTGGATCGGATGCCTTCCGGAACCATTCCAGGATCACTCCACTGGTATTCAACAATTGTGCCCTCCAGCAACATAATCTTTATCTGCATATGTTCTTCACGGCTTTGGATTTCCGCATCTACCCATGCATCGCTTTGCAGCAGTTTGATCTGCTGATCCACCTGCTGGAACAGCATAATCTGCAATCTATTGCATGCCGGAGTCAGGATTTTTATTAAAGCGTCTTCATCCTGGACGCATTTGGAGGCTTGTTCAAACATGCTTTCATCAATGCCCAGACTATTGGAGATTTGAAGCCATGCTTTTTGGTTCAGATTCTGTTGAGTTTGTTTTTGGTGCTCTAAAAGCGTAATTACTCGTTTAGCCATATTTGCTTTTTTACCGAATGCTTCTTTGAAAGCAGCGGATGCATCTTCTTGTGAAGAAAAGGGTTGATCTGCAAGGGGTGTGAGTTTTGCTATTAATTTTTTATTGAGTGCGTGTTTTCCTTTTTCCAGTTTTTTTAATGCAGCGACCGGTAAAATCCAGATATCAATTTCCTGCGATGATTGTTCTTTTAGCCAGATGGCAATAATCCTGGGGAAATATTCAGAAAATTTTTGTTTCCAATCATCCGGATTCAAAATAGGGCCACCTATAGCCATTTCCAACCGATCACGTATGTTGTCCGGTATATCTTTCATGTTTTGAATCAACAGCCGTGCCTCAATGGATGAAAACGAAGTGGTAAGCGGGTCAATCTTTCCCCAGTTCCAGCCGATCAGGACAGGATTTTGGGCATTAAAAGAAGCGTTGATTTGAAGATAATTGGCCTTTTTATCTAAGGCAGGAGGTGTATCCGGCGCTGGAAACGGCAAATCCGCCTCAAGACGGACTCTTCCCAGTCCTTTGCTTTTGCCGGCTCCGAACCAAAACCGGCCGGCTATTAACTCTTGAAGAAGAAAATAAAGTTTTGCAACTTTATCTTTATTTTGCAAATCCGAATTATTTATGGACATCATAAAGTCAAAAACAGAATTACGCAGCAGCGTTTCCATTTTATAATTGGCATTGGCCTCGGCTGCCCAACGGTCTTCATCCAGTTTAATACCCATGCGCAAATCAAAAAAATGATTGGATGGATAGCTTTCCTTCTGCAATTTACAATCTACTTTACTGATCAGGTTTCCTGGCATGGCCTCACCGTAAAGACGCTGCCATAAACGATTAAGAAGTCCGATATTTTTTTTGTTCCGGGACTGTCCAATAAATGCATCCATCAAAGATTGGGCAGTTCCATCAATCTCACCGGCCAATGAAACCAGCCTGTTTTTGCCGTCTCCGTCTCGCGTAAAAAGTGTTTTTCGAGCATTTCCCCTAAATATGGGTGCTTCCGCGTACAGCTTTCCCTTAATAATTATCATAATAGGCCTTTCTTATATCCTTGTTTATTAGTAATAGTTAACCACTTATTTTCACGTAATTAGGAACGTGGGAACGAGAAAAACATTAAATCAGTTGAGATTACACCTGATCACTCTCTTACAGAAGATCTTGAGCATTTCGTAATACATATCGCCTCTTCTTGAGCATTTATGAAATTTTTCAGACTAATAACATTTTACTGAACATTTGTAAAATCAAATAATAACTGAACATGATAATTCAACATGGAAATTAAAAAATCGTGATGTATATTGGCGGAAAAACCTTTTGGGGTCGCTCGGGTAGAACCTTATATCAAATATTGGGTTTCAAAAGTAAAATCTTGACAGCTATGAGCTGCTTTGTTATTAAAATAAATTTCTTAATTCTTAATCATTTATTTTTTAAGTTTATTCCTTGCTCTGAATTATGATTGCTAAATTATAATTTCAGGGCTTAATATCCAAGAGGAGGTTTAATGAGAAGGTACGAAACATTTATAATTATTGATCCTGATCTATCAGATGAAGAACGAAGTCCTGTTTTCGAAAAAGTAAAAAATTTGATCCAACAAGAGGGATGCCTTCTGGTAATGCTTGATGAATGGGGGGCAAGAAGACTTGCATATGAAATCAAAAAAAAATCTCGTGGGTATTATGTCCGTGTAGAGTATTGCGGAACAGGAAAACTCGTTGACGAAATGGAACGTTTTTTCCGAATTGATGACAAGGTTATGAAGTATATGACGGTCTTACTTGACAAATCTGTTGATATAGAACTTCTTAAAGAAGAAATGGCCAAAACTGAAATTAAAAAAAGCAAATCTGATCAAAACAAATCTGATATCAAACAGGACGCTTCTAATATCAATGATTCTGAAACGGTTGCGGATGAAACAACAAAAACAACGGAAAGCGAATAAATAGGAGAGAGAAATGGCTGTTCCTTCACATTCAAGAAAAAACAAAACAACTCAGGGTAAAAAAAGAGTATATCATCGGCGAAAAATATGCCGTTTTTGTGCAGATACAAGTCTTGCAATAAATTATAAGGAGCCTAAAACACTCAAATATTTTATTACCGAACGAGGCAAAATTATCCCAAGACGTATATCCGGAACATGCGCTAAACATCAACGTGCTTTGACACATGCCATAAAACGAGCCCGAACAATTGCATTTCTACCATACGTGGGAACTTCTGCTATACGTGGAGACAATTGACCATATATAAAATTTTGTCATTGAGGAGAAAAAAAGATAGTGCCACAAACTGTTCAAGAAAATGTATCAAATGTATCAAAGGATATAATAAGTGGCATAGCAATAATAGTAGTTATATTTACAGCCTCAATATATCTTCCGGTTATAGGATTTTTCTTTTCTTTGTTTATTCCCCTGCCGATTCTTTTTTATCGCTCAAAAGTAGGGAGAAAAACAGGAATTATAGTCTATATTCTGTCAATCATAATGATGATTGTAATAACAGGCCGTATATCGTTAGATATATTTTTCTTTGTTGAATTGCTGCTGCTTGGATTTGTTCTTAGTGAACTAATTGAGATGCGTTTATCGATTGAAAAGACAATTAGTTATGCATGCGCCTCCGTTCTAATAGCGGGAATTATTATCTTGTTCTTTTACAGCAATTTGTCAAATACCGGACTTTACACCCTGGTATCTGAATATATATCACGGAATCTTGATCTGACCATGGCGATGTATGAGAGTATGGGAGTTTCAGATGAAAGCATACACGTTATCTCGAATTCAATGGAAAAGATACAGTACGTACTTATACGAATTGTTCCTGCTATGCTTATATCTTTAATCTTGTTTGTGTCATGGCTCAGCCTGTTAATCGCAAGACCGATGCTTAAAGCTAAAAATATTTTTTCGCCGGAATTCGGTTCCCTTAAATTATGGCAAGCGCCGGAATTTATGGTCTGGATTTTTATAGGATGCGGCGCGGCTCTTATTTTGTCGGACAATACTTTTAAGATTTTAGGATTAAACGGTCTGATTGTTCTTATGACAATATATTTTTTTCAAGGCATAGCAATTGTGTCCTTTTATTTTGAAAAAAAAAACGTTCCACGTATATTCAGGATGTTTCTATATAGCGTCCTTGCTCTGCAACAATTGGTTCTGCTTTCTGTTATAGGGCTTGGTTTTTTTGATATGTGGCTTAATTTCAGAAAAATAGGTGCAAAAAATTAAAAAAATAGCAACTCAGCTATAAAGCTGTTTGTGGAGGTTATAATGAAAGTAATTTTGAAAGAAACTATAGAATCACTAGGTATAATCGGTAGTGAAGTTAATGTTGCCAAAGGTTATGCCCGCAATTATCTTTTGCCTCAGAATAAGGCTGTGCCGGACACACCTCAAAACCGCAGAATGCTGAAACAGAAAAAGGTTAAATTCGAACTTCAGATAGTCAAAGAAAAAAGCCTTGCTGAAGAAATGGCCAATAAACTTAAAGGGATCGTTTGCACAATAGCTGCAAAAGTTAGTGAAGAAGATCGTCTGTATGGCTCGATCTCT
>DAOWEW010000011.1 GCA_030638305.1 Desulfobacteraceae bacterium | reverse complement strand
TTTATAAAAATTGTGTAAAAATAATAAGTTAGGAGGATAATACCATGCAATCACAGGTTACAATCAAAACTCTGTATAAAATGAAGGAAAAGGGTGAAAAAATTGTTGCCCTTACAGCCTATGACTTTCCATTTGCCAAGATGGTTGATGAATCGGGAATGCACTTAATCCTTGTAGGAGATTCGCTGGGGATGGTTGTACAGGGAGAATCAAGCACCCTGCCTGTTACAATGGATGAGATGGTATATCATACCCGTATGGTATCCAGAGCCGTCCAAAGAGCAATGGTTGTAGGCGATATGCCTTTTATGTCTTACCAGCCAGGCAAGGAACATGCAATTGTCAACGCTGGAAGATTTCTTAAAGAAGCTGGAGCAGCGGCAGTTAAACTTGAAGGAGGAGCAGCGGTCAGTGAGATAATTCAAGCAATATCTGAAACAGGTATTACGGTTATGGCACATATCGGTCTTACACCTCAGTCTGTTCATCAAATGGGAGGCTACAGGGTTCAGCGTGATGAAAAGCGGCTGATGTCAGATGCTCTTGAGGTAGAAGCGGCGGGAGCATTTTCTGTTGTTTTAGAAGGAATTCCTTCTGAAATTTCTGCGAAAATAACAAAAGCCCTGACAATTCCGACTATCGGGATTGGTGCGGGCCCGCATTGTGACGGACAGATACTCGTTCTTCACGATCTCCTTGGATTAAATGAAAGACATGTCCCGAAATTTGTCAAGCAATACGCCAAGCTTATTGATGAAGCTAAAAACGGGATAAAACAATATGTTGAAGAAGTTCAGGCAGGTAAATTCCCAGGCAAAGAACATAGTTATTGACGGATACCAATCCCAAGAATATCAAAATAGCTCGCTATTCCATCAACTTTTGTGATCTGAGCCTATATTTGAGATTTGGGCAAATCCGACCCAAATCTATGCGCCTACCTGGGAAAATTATTTCGTCCACCTCACTAATCTATGCACTTGTGGCAGTTATTTCATCTTCGTTCCTAAACTGGGACTGATAGAGTTTGTAATATTCTCCTTGAAGGGCAAGCAGTTCTTCATGTTTTCCTTCTTCCACAATCAGACCGTTAATTATAACAACTATTCTGTTTGCATATCCAATAGTTGAAAGCCTGTGGGCGATAACGAATGTAGTTCTTCCCTCCATAAGATTTTCGAGTGCTTTTTGAACCAGTATCTCGGATTCAGTATCCAGAGAAGAAGTTGCTTCATCAAGTATTAATATCGGGGCATTTTTTAAAAGAGCGCGTGCTATGCATATACGCTGCTTTTCTCCGCCGGAAAGACGACTTCCAAGTTCTCCGATTTTTGTATCAAACTTGTCAGGAAAACCCTGAATAAAATTATATGCATACGCAGCTTTCGCAGCTCTTTCTATATCGTCAACAGTGGCCTTTTGATTACCATAAGCTATATTATCCCTGATGGTATCATTAAAAAGTATGGGCTCTTGTGTAACTATTGCTATTTGTTTACGAAGCGATGATATTGATGCCTTTCGGATATCAATTCCGTCAACAAGGATTGCCCCTCTACTTACATCGTAAAATCTTGGTATCAGATTAACAAGGGAGGTTTTCCCTCCTCCGCTCATTCCCACTAAAGCCAGTATTTCTCCGGCCTTGACATCAAGTCTGATATTTTTTAATACCATTTCCTTGTCATATTTAAAGAAAACATTATCAAAAATTACATTGTGAGGATTGGATTGGATTTCTACAGGATTATCATTCTCTGCGATCTCCGATTTTCTGTCTATGATGTCAAACACCCTGTCTGAAGCCGCAAGTCCCTGCTGAATCGCATTGTTCAGGCTGCTTAATTTTTTTACAGGGTCATACAGCATAAGCACTGCTGCCATAAAAGAAAAAAATGTTCCCGGTGTTGATGTGCCGGAAATCACTTTTGAACCGCCGTACCATATAATAAAGGCTATTCCGAGTCCTCCAAGAAACTCCATTATTGGAGATGAAAGAGATTTAGCTATAACCGCCTTCATCTCAAGCTTAAAAAGATTGAGCGTTTTTTCATGAAAACGTCTCTTTTCATACGGCTCCATACCGAACGTCTTGACTATTTTGTTGCCTGCAAAGGTTTCATGCAGGAACGAACTCAAATCAGCTATCATCTCCTGGCAACCTGTGCTGATTTTGCGCACTCGCCTTCCAAATTTCACAACAGGGATGAAGGCAATCGGCAAAACTATAAATGCGAACAGAGCCATTTTCCAGTCTCTGTAAAATATAACTATTGTCAGGCCCAATATGGTAAACGTATCTTTTAAGGCTCCTGTTACAGCGGTGGATACCATACCCTTAATAACACCTACATCATTTGTAATGCGAGACATCAAGGCTCCGGTCTTTTCTTTATGAAAAAAAGAGATCGGAAGATCCTGAATGTGGTCGTAAAGACTGTTTCTAAGTCTCCTTATGACGCTCTCTCCCACATAATTCATAAGGTAAGCATGTCCATACATCCCAATCCCGCGCAAAAGGTATATAATAATAATTACGACTGGAATCAGCGTTAACATCCTGCTGTCTTTATTAAGAAATATGTCATCAAGAGCGGGTTTTACGAGAAAGGCCGTAGCAGAAGTTGCAAGGGCTATAACCATCATGCATGCCATTGCAAAAAACAGCCTGAGCCAGTTTTCTTTTATAAGAAAGAGCAGACGCTTGTGTCTATCTTTTATGATTATGCGTTTTGATTTTTGTTTCATAAATTTATACAATTTCGGGTTTAAAAAAACTGTTCGCCTCCGAAGTGAGACGGCATAGTTACTTTGTCCACGTTCCTAAAGCGGCTACTGGTTTAAAGAGCGCTCTGCTTCCTGGTGCAGAGAGGATACCATCAATCATCATCGGTCATTCTCAACAACCGCTTTCCAGATTTTCTTTACGTTTTCGCGCAGATCAATAAATTCAGTATCAGGTACTTTAGCAGGTTTTTCCTGAAGACTGAGCCTGTGAGTAGATGCTCTATATTTTAGATAGGCCTCCTTAAGAAAATGCGCAGTAAAATCGTCCAAGATCTTTGTTTTAATCAATGTTTCCAAAAGACGCACAATGTCTGTCCATCCGGTAAGTTCATTATATTCGCTGGATTTCAAAAGTACAAGATACTGAACTATAAACTCAATATCAACCATACCTCCTTCGTCCTGCTTGAGATCAAAAAATCCTGGCTCCGGGCTTAAAAGCTCTTCGCGCATATCCATGACCTCCTGCTGAAGCCCGGTTTTGCTGCGTGGAAGAATAAGCACCTCTTTCCTTATCTGTTCAAAATACCTTGCCAGATTGGCATCTCCGCTTACAGCTCTCGCCTTAACAAGTGCCTGATGTTCCCAGGTCCAGGCTTTTTCAATCTGATATCTTTTAAATGCTTCAATGTGGCAAACCAGAGAGCCGGAGCTTCCGCTTGGGCGCAGTCTCATATCTGTTTCATACAGTTTTCCTGCAGAAGTATGCGCAGTCAGAATATGAATAACTCTTTGGCCCAGGCGGGCAAAAAAATGAGAATTATCTATTGGACGTATTTTGCCTTTTGTTTGTCCTCTATTCGCTGAATGAAGAAAAACCAGATCAAGATCACCGCCATAACCGAGTTCAATACCGCCCAGCTTGCCATAGGCTATAACAACAAAACCCCTTTCGCTGGTTTTTCCGTCAAGAAGACAGGTCGGGGTTCCATGTTTTTTAATTAAATAATTCCAGGAAAGTTTAAGAACTTCATTAATTATTGTCTCGGCAATATCGGTAAGATGATCACTTACTTTCATCAAAGGAATGGCATTTGTAACATCCGCTGCTGCAACACGTAATATGTTGATCTGTTTAAAAATGCACAATGCTTCAATTTGATATTCAAGGTCCCGGTCAGGTATATGGCTCAGTTTTTTTCTTATCTCATTTACAATATCAGATTTTTCAGGTGGTATATACAGGGTGCGGGCATCAAGTAATTCATCCAAAAGAACAGGGTGCAACGTCAGAAAAGAAATTATCCATGAACTTGCATTTGAGAATCTGACGAGATGAACAAGAGCATCAGGATTCTCTATAAGAAGCGCTATGTAACAGGTTCGCCTTTCTATTACTTTAATCAAATCAATTATACGGTTTAAAGTAAGATGTGGATGCTCGGATTTTCCGGTTTCCTTTAACACAAGCGGGATAAGCTTGTTGAGTCGCTTTCGCCCTTCATCGCTCAGTAATCGTGTTTTCGGATCATTACGAAGATGTTCCAGCAAACGCAATACTTCATCCGGCTCGTCAAATCCGGCATTTAAAAGTACTTTATTATTATGATCATTTTTTGTCAGATCAAGCCATACATTTTTCAATTCATTATCAATTTTTTCGCTTTTTGTCTCAAAATCTTCAGTAGCAAGCAATTTGTTAAAATGATAGTGAACACTTTCCATGTGCCGTTTAAGCTCTAAAGCAAAAAACTCCCATTTATCAAAGCCCATGGATGCGGCAAGGCGTGCTTTCCCTACAGGATCTGACGGGATTTTATGGGTCTGCTGATCAGAAAATTCCTGAAGCCGGTGCTCTGTATTGCGCAAAAACTCATATGCCTCTGTAAGATCATTACAAACATCCTGTGGAATATACCTTCTACTCGCAAGGATTTTTAACACATTCAGAATACTACGCTCCTGAAGAACAGGCACTACTCCTCCACGTATAAGTTGAAATATCTGTCCGAAAAATTCTATCTCCCTTATACCTCCGGGGCCAACCTTAACATTTCCCTCCATTCCCTTACGACTTACTTCAAGAGAAATTTTGTGCTTCATATCCCTTAAAGATTCATAAACTCCGAAATCAAGGTATCTGCGAAAAACAAAAGGTTTAAGTCTTTCTATAAGTCTTTTGCCGGCTTTTTTGTCGCCGGCCACAACCCTTGCCTTAATCCAGGCATAACGTTCCCATTCCCGGCCATGTCTCTGGTAATAAGCTTCCATGTTATCAAAACTCATAACCAAAGACCCGCTTTCGCCAAACGGTCGAAGCCGCATATCAACTCGAAAAACAACTCCATCCGGAGTGGTTGTTCCAATTACATTTAAAAGACGCCTGCAAAGGAGTATGAAAAATTCTTCATTACTGATTGATTTTGAGCTGCCCTTTGTTTTCCCTGTTTCAGCATATGCAAAAATCAAATCAATATCTGAAGAAAAATTAAGCTCATGTGCTCCAAGTTTACCCATACCAAAAACCACAGGATATTGTCGCAAGCCGTCAGCTCCGGAAGGAATGCCGTATTCAGAGCATAAAGATTTATAAAAGGCTGAAAGCGCCTCTTCGAGACATGCATCTGCAAAATTTGAAAGATCTGCCATTGTTTCCGGAAGATCTGCCCAGCCTGCAAGATCTCGCCAGGCGATTCTTACTTTCTCGCGAAGTCTGAAACAACGCAGCATTTCGGAAAGATTATTATTTTCTTTTGCCTCAGAAAGAAAGATTTTAAGCTTATGATTATATTCATCCTTTGCGTACCGTCTTTTAATATCGCCGCTTATAATAAGATCAGCCAGCATCTGTGGATTACGAATGCATCCTTTGACAACAAAATCACTGAAAGCAAAAACCTTTTTCATAACAGCAAATATTTCAGGACAATGTTTGATTTCAACCTTTGCTTTTTTTGCTGCGGCTATAAAGGAATTCAGCTTATTTTTTGTTTCTTCTGTCAGTTCTTCAGGGATGTCATTTGCTGGTTTTTGCATAATCTGTATTGCCCATCCGTCCAATTTTATTCCATTCCAAAAAATTCGTCAAAACTTACAAGGTTTAATATTAGCACTATTCAGGAAGCTGTGTACACAGAAAATTGCAAAATATTCTTGATTTTTAATAATTATAACTGTAAATTTTTGGAAAAAAATAAGGGTTCACTCTGCCGTTATGTGGTATCATACGAGGAAAGATAAAACCTTTAGGGAGAATTTAAGTATGTCTATCCAGCCTGAAGCACGGTTAACTCCGGAAGAATATTTATACATTGAGCGTAAGGCTACAAACAGGAGTGAATACTTTGCGTGTGAGATGTTCGCAATGGCAGGTGCAAGCAGGGAACACAATCGGATTGTGACCAATGTTGTTACCGAAATTGATAATCAACTCAAAGACCGTCCTTGCAATGTTTACTCAAGCGATATGCGAGTAAAGGTAAGCAATACGGGATTGTATACATATCCTGATATTGTCGCAACCTGTGGTGAAGAAAGATTCGCTGACGAACACGTTGATAATTTGCTCAACCCTCTTCTAATTGTTGAAGTTTTATCAGATTCAACAGAAGTCTACGACCGTGGCAAAAAATTTGAACATTACCGGCAAATAGACTCATTTTCTGAATATCTCTTAATCACTCAAAACGTATGTAAGGTGGAGCAATATTTCAAACAAAACAACACACAATGGCTTTACACCGAAACACGGAAACTGGAAGGTGTTGTCAAATTATATTCAATTGATTGTGAGCTTTCTCTCAAAAACATATATGCCAAAGTCAAGTTTCGTCCTATCCCGCGAGGGTTACGATAGAACGATGATCTTAGGAAGGCTAAAATTTTAACTGCAGGAATACATTGAGTATTTCGGGGATTGGGGAGAATCAACCTAACCGCACAAAGGTATGGCACTAAGGAACGTGGACGAATTAACTTCCGCAAGTAGGCGCACAGATTTAGGTCAGGTTTGTTCGATCTAAAATCACAAAAGGCGAAGGAATAGCGAGCTATTTCAAGATTTTTGTGATTTTAGATCGGGCAAAGATGGCCTGATGCTGTGATGCATAGTTGCGGAAGTTATTTCGTCCACGTTCCTAACTATCATAAATACTTCCCGTGCCGGACAATCTCTCCTTCTACAAGGTAGATTACTTCCTCTGCGATATTTGTGGCATGGTCTGCTATCCGCTCAAGGTGACGGGAAACCAAAAGCAGGTTAATCAGATAACTCACACGATCGGGGTGCTCGCTAATAGCATGTTTGACCACGTCATAGGCTTCATTCATCATATTATCCACCTCATCGTCTAAGGTGCAAACACGCAAAGCAATGTCCACGTCCATGTTCACCAAGGCATCCAGGCTCTTTTTGAGCATGAATTCGCTCTTTTCTGCCATAAGAGAATGATTAAAAGGAATATCAAGCCTGTTCCGTTTGGCAATAATCTGTACACGTTCTGCGATGTTTACCGCTTCATCAGCAATTCTTTCCAGATCATTATTTATCTTGATTACCGCAGTAAGAAATCTCAAATCAATAGCAACGGGCTGATACAAGGCCAAAATTTTCAGGCATTCTTCTTCTATTTCTACTTCCATCTCATCAATCTCATGGTCTGAAGTTATAATTTTTTTTGCAGCATTACCATCTCTTGTTTCTAAAGCCTTTATTACCATACGAACACGTTCTTCCACCATAGCACCAAGTGAAAGAATTCTTTTTTTTATTTTTTCCAGTTCTCTTTGAAAATGTATGGTCATAATAATTTCCCCGTTTGTTACCCGAACCTTCCGGTGATGTAATCTTATGTTTGCTTAAGTTTCCGTATTGCAAAAAAGGCATTGGTATCACCTGTTACAATAAGTTTTCCCAG
>DAOWEW010000202.1 GCA_030638305.1 Desulfobacteraceae bacterium | reverse complement strand
GATCCAAACAGAGCTATATGGCTCCAACAAGATGTGGTAATAAACAAACAAAGGAATACAAGGAATACAAAAAATCTGATTATAAAAGCCTTTTTCATGATATTACCATAACTCGTTGATGTGCCTGATCATAGGGTCTTATAGGACATCCTATCATCCTTCTGCCAAGCATAAAGAGTGCTTTACAGCCTTATAAAACGGTTGACTTCTGATAATAATAAGGAATATTCACGCAACGTGACCATAACTTATTCAAAACTATTTAAAATTTCAATTAAATAATTTAATAGTATAGAATTTCCATTAAACCCCAAATCCCAAACCATGAAACCTAAACATTTACCAACATATTTTGTTCTGCTATTCTGGTTTTTACTGTCCTGTCAAATTCAAAATCTTCATGCTGAAAATCTAAGTGACGTGACAAATCTTATTGGCGATCAGGATGCTGTTCTTGTGGCTGATCAGCATGGCAGAATTCTACTTTCCAAAAATGCCGACAAAAAACTCATTCCCGCTTCTACTTTAAAAATACTTACCTCTCTATTGGCAATGCATTATCTGGGGCAGGATTACAGATTTACCACTGAATTCTACATAGATAACGATTCAAATCTTAAAATAAAAGGATATGGAGATCCTTTGCTGACATCTGAAATTCTGGAGGCAATATCCAAGGCACTTGGCTCAAGGCTTGATACAAGGCATAAAAATATTAAAGATATTGTTTTAGATGATTCATATTTTAAGCAACCCATAATAATTCCTGGAATTACCTTAACAGCACAGCCATATAATGCTCCAAATGGGGCGCTTTGCGCCAACTTCAATACAGTATACTTCAAGCGCCTTGAAAATGGTGACTATGCCAGCGCTGAAGAACAGACGCCCTTACTACCCTTTGTATTAAGAAAAATTAAAAAATCAAAACTAACCATGGGAAGAGTAGTGTTTTCCCATAAAGAAAATGAACACGCACTTTACTTTGGGCATCTCTTTAAATACTTTCTTGAAAAACAAGGCGTGGAATTTAATGGAAAAATAAGGCATGGAAGAGTTAATAAAGAAAATGACATATTGGTATTTAAGTATATATCTATTTTTTCCATAAAAGAAATTATATCAAAGCTTTTAGAACACTCAAATAATTTTATGGCTAATCAACTACTTATTTCCACTGGTACAAAAGTTTACGGACAGCCCGGCACCCTTGATAAAGGCGTTCTTGCAGCATTAAATTACACAAAGAACGTGCTTAACATAGACGACATCTCCATTATTGAAGGCTCAGGCATATCAAGACAAAACAGGGTTTCTGCAAACAGCCTGCATAAAATTCTTGAAAAATTTGAGCCTTACTACAAGCTGATGCACAAATCAGGCAGAAAGTTTTACAAAACAGGAACTCTTGACGGTATCAATACAAGGGCTGGATATCTAAGAAACGAAAAAGGAGAATTGTATCATTTTGTTGTGCTTATAAATACACCCGGAAGATCAGCGGAACTTATAATGAACAGGCTTTTAGGGCTCAACTGGGGTAATGAAAATTAATTATAAAAAACAAAATACCTTCATTCAAAATTTATAATTCAAAATTAGATTTAGCTTCTCAACTACTTGCGATGTGGGCATATGCACTGTGGTTGTGGATGGACTCAAAATTTTCGGCACTTACGGAAAACCATGTTACATTATTGTCTTTTTTAAGCTTTATAGCTATATCCCTTACAATATCTTCAACAAATTTAGGATTACTGAACCCGTACTCTGTTATATATTTTTCGTCAACCCGCTTCAAAACAGAATATACCTCGCTTGAACCGGATTTCTCAACAAGTTCAATCATATCTTCTATCCATATAAATTTCTTGAATCTGATGCTAAGCCTGACTTCCCCGCGTTGATTGTGAGCTCCTGACTTACTTATTTCTTTTGAGCAAGGACACACAGAAGAAATAGGAACAATCACTTCTGACACAAGATCAACTTTATCATCAGGTCCGCTTGATCCTGTAACACTGCAAGTATAGTCCATAAGGCCTAGCGAACCGCTAATCGGAGCCTTTTTTTCAATAAAATAGGGAAAAGTCACTTTTATGTGAGAAGAAGCGGTATTTAAATGTTTTTTCATCTGCCTGAGAGTATCTGATATCTTTTTAAAAGAAACCTCAGGACGCAACACGTTGAGGATTTCCACAAAACGGCTCATGTGTGTGCCCTTGCATTCGTGGGGCAAATCAACATACATGTTTATCGTAGCAACCGTATTCTGGCAACCGTTTCTCCGATCAAGAACAGTTATGGGATATCGAAGATTCTTTATTCCTACTTTGTCTATTGTTATGTTGCGGTAATCTCTCTGAGACTGAATATCTTTCATACTTTTTTCAATGAACTATGCAACGACTGAAGCATTTTCTTCCTTTTTTTCTTCCTTTTTCTGTAAAATTATCTTATCTGCAGCTATTTCTCTCAGAGAAACAACGATATCTTCATTTTTCGGTGAACTTACCAGATATTCAGAACCATCACGGATCTGTCTTACACGTTTAACCACCATGTTGCATAGCAAAAAACGGTTTGATACGCGTTTCATGCAGTCATCAATTGTAATACGTGCCAAAGTAAAACCTCCTTATATTTTTTCTACAATATATCCACCAATTCATAACATCTTCTCCCGGCTGGAGCTATCAACGTTATCTCTTCTCCCGGCTTTTTCCCTATAATTGCTTTTCCAAGAGGCGAAGAAATAGATATACTGCCCTTTTCTACATCAGCCTCAGACGGCCCCACAAGCTGATACTCAACTGTTTCACCTGTATCAATATTTTCAAGGACAACCGTGCTGGCAAATACAGCGCGATCCTTTGGGAGGGTATCGGGATCAATTATATCTGCAGTGGCCAACATATGCCCTATCTCCATCAATCGGCCTTCAATGAACGACTGTCTGTCTTTGGCTGCTTCAAATTCCGCATTTTCACTAAGATCCCCATGTGCGCGTGCCTCTTCAATTGCCTTTATATTCATGGGCCGGTCAACTTTTTTTATCTTTTCTACTTCTTT
>DAOWEW010000009.1 GCA_030638305.1 Desulfobacteraceae bacterium | reverse complement strand
TGTGGCCATGGATGTAGATCCTCAGGACGTTATTACAAAGGATAATGTTTCTGTAAAGGTGAATGCGGTCATCTATTTCAGGGTAATTGATCCGATAAAAGCCATAGTTGAGGTTGAAAACTACAATTATGCAATGTCTCAGCTTGCACAGACAACTTTAAGGAGTGTGTGCGGACAGGCAGAGCTGGATGAACTTTTATCTGCAAGGGAAAAAATAAATTCACAATTACAGGAAATACTTGATACTCACACAGATCCCTGGGGAATAAAAGTTGCGACAGTTGAGCTTAAACACATTGATCTGCCCCAGGAAATGCAGAGATCAATGGCCAAACAGGCTGAGGCTGAAAGAGAACGGCGTGCGAAAATTATCAATGCTGACGGCGAATATCAGGCATCAACAAAGCTTGCTGAGGCAGCGGGAATAATTGAAAAAAAACCTATGGCGTTGCAGCTTAGATATCTCCAGACAATGCGGGAGATGTCGGCAGAGCAAAATTCGACAGTGATTTTTCCATTTCCCATGGATCTTGTCAGGCCGCTGTTGAAATATCTGGATAAAGGAGACAGCAAGGGGCATGGGAAATAATTCGTTCTGCTCCGGCCAAATCATCAGGATTGTTGATATTAAAAAAAGAAATCAGGTCAGGATCCTTTTCACGCAAAACATTTTCAGGAAGCTTTTTGACTCTTACTTCTTTAAAGAACCGTTTGATCTTAAACTTTTTTTGCATCAGATTGTTTTCAACCGGCTTAAGGCATCTTTTCGAATATACTGCACAAAACGGTTCTATTCTATTTAGAGTTTCCGGTATAACAACATCAATTCCTTTTTCTATATTATTAACAATAGTTTCAACCAATTCTTTTTTCAGGAATGGTATATCGCATGCCGTAATAAATGTGTAAAAATTATTTGTAAAAAAAAGTCCTGTATGGATTCCCGTTAAAGAACTTCGAGACGGGAATATATCAGACACAACATGCACATCCCATTCAAGATATTTAAGCGGGTCATTGGTAACCAGGATAATCTCATCAAAAAGGGAATCAAATATTTCATATATCCTGTCCAGAATACGCTTTCCGCCAACACTTATAAACGCTTTGTTCGTGCCCGAAAAGCGCTTATTCTGTCCGCCTGCCAATATTACGCCTGTACAGGGGTGTTTCATTACATCAAGACCTCTTTGAACGGTTCACGGTTCACAGTTAATCAAAGCATAATAATTTATATAGTGCCTGAACGAAAACTAAATTTTTTTTACGTTCAGGTACTATACAAATATACCGGAGAAAACAATGAGCAAACAAGATATAATTTTGGATGCATCTGATATAGACCGTGTACTTTCAAGAATCAGTCACAAGATCCTTGAAGTACATAAAGGTGCTGAAAACCTTACACTTATAGGCATTCATACCAGAGGAGTTTATATCGCGAAACGTATCCGGTCCAGGATTAATGACATTGAAGGCATTCAACTACCGGCAGGTAATATTGATATAACTCTGTATCGTGATGACTGGACAAGAATCAGTCACCATCCGATCGTCCAGGCAACAGACATATCCTTTTCTGTCGATGGAAAACAAATTATTTTAATAGATGATGTACTTTTTACAGGTCGAACCATAAGAGCTGCCATGGATGCTATTATTGATTTTGGCAGGCCGGATCGTATTGAACTTGCGGTGCTTGTTGATAGAGGCCACAGAGAACTTCCGATTCAGGCCAATTATGTTGGAAAATTTATTGAAACAAGACGCTCGGAAACTGTAAATGTTTTACTTACCGAACATGATGGACAGGACCTTGTTGTCATAGAAAAGTGCGTACCCGATAACTTATGAGCATAATTGAACATAAAAAAAACGCTCCCAGGAAAATCAGGCTTGGAATTATATCTGTTTCAAGCACTCGATCCCTGGAAGAGGATAAAAGCGGATTATGGATAAAGAATAGAGCCTTAAAAGAAGGGCACAAAGTTGTATTTCACTACATTATACAAGATGAAATACAAGCCATAACCGGGATAATACTTGATGCTATTCGCAGTCATGAACCTCAGGTTATATTAATGACAGGAGGAACCGGGATAAGCAGCAAAGATGTAACTATTGAAGCGGTACTCCCTTTATTTGAAAAGGCGCTGACAGCATTCGGGCCGCTTTTTGCCCAGCTCAGCTTTGAAAAAATTGATTCCGCTGCTATTTTATCACGCGCGACCGCCGGTATAATAAACAAAACAATACTTTTCTGTCTGCCGGGCAGCCTCAAAGCCTGTAAACTCGCATGCAAGCATCTTATCTTTCCTGAACTGGGACATCTTGTTAAGCATGTCCAGGAATGATTTTATTTCCAGAAACAAGGCTAATTAGCCGACGCAAAAAGTCGCGTAGCTGATTAGCGATTATTTGTGTATTTCGTGGTTTAAAAAGGTTTTCAAACACAACGAATGGCACGAAAGTGAAAAGCAATAAATAAAACATGAAAGCGACTTTGCAACAGTTGAAAAAATGGATCCGGCTGGCAGAAAGCGAACATCTTGAATTCAAACAGGCCGGTCGGCAGTTCGATTTCGAGAAGCTTACCCGTTATTGTGTCGCACTGGCCAACGAAGGAGGAGGAAAGCTCATTTTGGGGGTGACGGACAAACCGCCTCGTCAGATTGCTGGGACTGAAGCTTTCCCGGATGTCGGCAAGACTCAGGCTCAGCTTTTGGACAGGCTCCACCTGCGGATTGATGTGGATGAGATGGTTCATCCGGATGGCCGGATTGTTATTGTGCATATTCCCTCCAGGTCCATCGGAAGACCCGTTGAATACAGGGGGGCATACTGGATGCGCAGCCATGACGCCCTTGTCCCCATGACACCGGAAAAACTGCAGCAGATATTTGCGGAGGCGGAACCGGATTTCTCGGCTCAGATTTGTAAAAAGGCGACCATTGGCGATCTCGACCACCACGCCATCGAAACATTCAGAAAAATATGGCATCGTCGATCGGGCAATGACGAACTGCTTAGCATTTCTTCAGAGCAATTGCTTGAAGACGCCGAGCTTCTGGTTGATGGCGGAGTTACCTATGCCTCATTAATCCTTCTGGGCACCCGTAAAGCCTTGGGTATTCATCTTGCACAGGCCGAAGCTATTTTTGAATACCGATCAAAAGAAACCTCACTGCCGTTTCAGCAGCGTAAGGAATATCGGAAAGGTTTTTTCCTGTACTATGACGATCTCTGGAATACCATCAATCTTCGTAACGATGAATATCAATACCAGGATGGCCTTTTTATGCTGACGGTTCCGTCCTTTAACGAGCTGGTGATTCGTGAAGCCATTCTAAACGCCGTCAGCCACAGGGATTATAGGCACGCAGGTTCTGTATTCGTTAAACAGTATCCCGCCAAAATCGAATTTGTCAGCCCGGGTGGTTTTCCGTCCGGTATAACTCCGGAAAATATTCTCTGGAAGCAACATCCTCGCAACCGGCGCATCGCAGAGGTGTTTGCCAGATGCGGAATGGTTGAGCGTTCCGGTCAGGGGGCCAACCGGATGTTCGAACTATGCGCACGGGAGAGCAAACAGCCGCCCGATTACAGCGGAACCGATGACTATGAAGTATTCCTCACGCTATACGGAAAAATACAAGATCCTCGCTTTTTAACATTTCTGGAGAAGATCGGCAGAGAGCGTCAAGTGTCTTTCGAAGCCACCGATTTTATCACCCTTGATTTAATCAACAGGGAGCAGAAACTCCCCCCTTGGGCGAAAGAACGTGTTCCATTATTGCTCAAAGCCGGTGCCATTGAACGTATTGGACGGAAACTCATTCTTTCCGGCAAGTTTTACGAATTCGTTGATAAAAAGGGCGTTTATACCCGCAAGCACGGACTTGACCGCGAAACCAATAAGCAATTATTATTGAAGCACATTAAAGACAATAAAAACCAGGGAAGCCAATTCCGTGATTTAAAGGAGGTATTACCCTCACTCTCAAGGGATCAGGTGAAAAAGATGCTTGCTGAAATGAAAAGGGAAAAAATGATATGTGTTGTCGGCAAGACCAGTGCAGCCAGATGGTATCCAGGTACCGGTGATTAATTCAGAAAAATACTGGTTTTGGCCCAAGTTTGGCCTAAGTTTGGCCCAAGTTTGGCATGATCTAATCCGTTAACTATTTGTATATACAATCATTTTGTTATTTTCAATAATTGCGCTAAATATAATTAAGGCGCAAGTTAGACACAATTTGGCGCAAGTTAACAATTGATCATTTTTTAGGGCAAATAGGAGGATACAGGGCAATCGCATGAAATTTTTCTTCTTTTAAAATCAAACGGTTAAAGCTACGCTATTTCCCCTTTTGGAAGATGTAAATTTTGTGTAGGTTTATAATTCGCTGATTTTAAAAGAAATCAAAAAACATTCCAAAATTTCATGCGATTGCCCTGCCCATTCATAGCTTTTTGCTTGACTTGAAATATCGAACAACTTATATATTGTAAAATATAAAATATTTGTTGATGGATATTTTGGCATTTTTCATTTCAGAAAATTATCAAATGAAATAATAGTACCCCTTTAGGGAAAATTGGGAGTGGGGGTATTAATGAAGTATGCCGATATTTTTGAATAAAAGATTGAATTAAATTTACAGAACAGGAAAAAACTATGACTTGGGATTGGGAAAAACTTAAACAGCAACAGCAGCAGCAATCAGGTGGAGGAGGAACAGGGGTTCCTCCGCAGGTTGAAGAAATTCTTAAAAACTTCAAACAGTTCAAGTTCCCGGGCGGACCGGTGTTAATTATTATTATTTTGATAGCTCTGTTTTTCGGTTCATCTACATTTTTTACGGTTGGAGTTGATGAAGTCGGAGTTGTTCAGCGATTTGGTAAATATGTTCGTGTTTGCCAGTCCGGCCTTAATTTTAAGTTGCCGGCAGGTCTTGAGAAAGTAACAAAGGTTAAGGTAAAACGTGTTTACAAAGAAGAGTTTGGCTTTCGGTCCCAAAGTGGTGAAGCCAGAAAACTTTTTGCATCCGGTGGTAGTGAAAACAAGAATGTATCTCTTATGCTTACAGGCGATCTTAATGTTGGTGTAGCGCCATGGATTGTTCAGTACAGAGTAAAAGATCCGTATAATTATTTATTTAAAGTTCGAGATTCTAACAAGTTGCTTATAGATATGGCAGAGGCCTCTATGCGGCTTGTAGTTGGAGACAGGAGCATTAATGAGGTCATAACAAAGCGTCAGGAAATAGCTACTGAAGCTCAAACGCTTCTGCAGGAGGAGATGGACAAGTCGGAAACAGGTATAAATATTGTAACCATAGAGATGAAAAAGACAAATGTACCTGAAGCGGTACAGCCTTCATTTAATGAGGTAAATCAGGCTGTACAGGAAAAAGAAACAATGATTTATCAGGCAAAAGAGGATTATAATAAAGCGATTCCGGCTGCAAGAGGAGAGGCAGAGAGAACCATTAAGATGGCTGAAGGATATGCTCTTGATCGTGTTAACCGCGCAAAGGGTGATTGTTCAAGATTTGTTGCCGTTTATAAGGAGTATGCCAAGGCAGAGGATATTACAAGAAGGCGGCTGTACCTTGAGGCCATATCAGATATTTTCCCAAAATTGGGCAATAAGTATATAATAGATGCCGAACAAAAAAATTTACTGCCTTTACTCAATCTCAATCTTAAAAAATAAAACGGTGTAGAAAAAATGAAATCTAAAGGTATTGTTTTAATAATTTCTGTGATTGCATGCCTGCTGCTTTTGTTTGCTTCAGCTTATGTCGTGGATGAGACAGAACAGGTTGTTATTACTCAGTTTGGAAAAGTCATAGGCGAACCTAAACAGGAGCCCGGTCTTTATGTTAAAGTTCCTTTTATTCAGCAGGCAAACTATTTTCCCAAAAATCTGTTGCACTGGGATGGAGATCCTGGTCAGATACCGACTCTGGATAAAACATATATATGGGTTGACACATTTGCCAGGTGGAAAATTGTCGATCCGATTAAATATTTTCAGACAGTCAGCAATCTAATAAGCGCCCAGGGAAGGCTTGATGATATTATCGGTCCTGCTGTTAGAAATTTTATCAGTTCCTATAAGCTTATAGAAACAGTTAGAACTACCAACAGAGAGCTTGATACTTTTGAGGTAGGGCTGGAAGATATTGTTGAGACTACAAGATCTGAAGCTTATGCTATCAAAACCGGCAGGCAGAAGATTACAGAGGGAATACTTAGGCAGGCTAAACCCAAACTTGAAAAGTTCGGCATTGAGCTGGTTGATGTTAAGATAAAGCGCATCAATTATGTAGAGCAAGTAAGAAGAAGCGTTTATTCCCGAATGATTGCAGAACGAAATCAGATAGCAGAAAAATTTCGCTCCGAAGGGGTGGGAGAATCTCGTAAAATTCTCGGTGAAAAAGAAAGAGATTTAAAGCTGATTACCTCAGAGGCATACAGAGTTGCCCAGGAAATAAAAGGGAAAGCTGATGCTGAGGTGACAAGATTATTTGCCGCAGCCTATGGTGTAGATCCGGAATTTTACTCATTTACCAAAACGCTTGAGTCATACAGCAAGGCACTTGATAAAGATAGCTCTATTGTTCTTTCTACAGACTCAGAGTTCTTTAAATATTTTAGTGGGTATAAGTGAGATAAGATAAAGAGAAAACTGATGAAAAATAAAAAAGCACCGACTTTTTTAAAAAATAATCAAAAATAATTAATAAAGTTCGGTGCTTTTTCTAATTCACGGAAGAGAGTACATATAGCATTATTTGCCTTTCCTTCTCTGATGGCGTGTGCGTGCCAAAAGCTTTCTGTGTTTATGTTTACTCATTTTTTTTCTTCGTTTTTTAATTACATTGCCCAACAAATCACCTCCCATCCTTATTTGACCAAAATCTATGCGCCTGCTTTGGAAAAATTATTTCGTGCCCGTTCCTGATTTTTTGAGATAAAAAAAACTTTCTACCATTTTTTGTATTTACTTGTCCACCATTTTATTCCCAGGCCCTAAAGACCTTTTCAGTTAGATAAAATGAAAGAACTCCGAACGTTCAACACGGATCAGATAAAAATTGTAAACGATTCTGTTGAGATAGCCGAAGAACTCGTTAGCAATCATTACAAGATGTCTGCCAGCCAGTGGCTTCACAGGAAGTATGATGTCAAAACTCTTGCTGCCCTTAATCCCGATGAAATAGTTTACGGCCATTATGCGCAAATCATTCGGTACCAAGGGCAGCGAAAAGATACTTCCCTTGGTTCTTCAACTTATGATTTTTATAAAATATGTATTCAGGATCATTCTATTCTTGCAACACTGGAGCAATTATACGAAATGAAACAATTTTCGTTTATTTTATATATTATCGTTCATGAATTAATTCATATAGTAAGATTCAGCAAGTTCCTTCAAAGCTTTGATGCTTCATCTGAAGAAAGAATGGCAGAAGAGATCCGTGTTCATGAAAAAACACATGAGATCCTTAAAACAGTTAGATTTTCAGGACTTACGGATGTGTTAAAATTTTATAATTATAGTGTTTGTTTTGATAGTTTATAAGGGCAAAAAAAAGCAGAATGTTACTTCTTGACAACACAAAAAAAGCGCTTAACATATAAAACTTAAGAGATGAAAATTAAATCCTTATACAGGACTTGCAAAGTTTACATTATAATTAACTAAGGAACGTGGACGAATTAACTTCCACAAGTAGGCGCATAGATTTTGGTCAGATTTGTTCGATTTCAGATCACAAAAGTTGATGTAATAGCGAGCTATTTCAATATTTTTGTGATTTGAGATCGGGCAAAGGTGGCCTGAAGCTATGATGTATAGTTGGGGAAGTTATTTCGTCCACGTTCCTAATTAACTTCAGGAGTTTTTTGAGATGCCTATTTATGAATATGAATGTATGGAATGTGGTGAGATTGAAGAAGTAATACAGAAGTGTTTTGATAAACCCCTATCTAAATGCAATCACTGTTCAGGAAAGCTTCAGAAGCTTATTTCACAAAGCACCTTTCATCTTAAAGGAACAGGATGGTATGTAACCGACTATGCAAACAAATCCAAGGATTCCTGCATCACGCAAAAAAAGAAGGAGGAAAAAACAGATGCAACCGCAACTACAGATAATTCAAGCAAAACCACCAATAAAACTTCATAATAGTCAACACCCTGTCTTTTTTATATTATTTAACAAATTCAGGCATTCTGAAAGAATAAATTTATTATTATTAACTAAAATTCAGAGAAATAAAGTTGTATTTAATTTGTTAACGTATTTATAATTTTTATAAAAATAATTCAGTATAGAGAAAAGGAGAATTTTGCAAAATGAAACTTAGACCATTACAAGATCGCATTTTAGTAAAACGCGTAGAAGAAGAATCTACGACAAAGGGAGGAATCATTATTCCTGATACAGCCAAAGAAAAACCTGCTGAAGGAGAAGTTGTAGCCGTTGGTATTGGCAAGATGGGCGAAGACGGAAAAAGGATAGCTCTGGAAATAAAGAAAGGCGATAAGATTTTATTCGGAAAATATGGCGGAACCGAGGTTAAGATTGAAGGCGAGGAATATCTGATTATGCGTGAAGAGGATGTCCTTGGTGTAATCGAATAATTAAAGTAATATAATAAAGTATAATATATATATGGAGGATAGAAATTAAGATGTCTAAAATAATAACTTATGGCTCGAAAGCCCGTGAAGCTATGCTGAATGGGGTTAAAACTCTTTCCGATGCGGTTGTTGTCACCCTTGGCCCCAAAGGAAGAAATGTTGTTATTGATAAATCCTGGGGTTCTCCAACTGTTACAAAGGATGGAGTAACTGTTGCCAAAGAAATTGAACTTGAAGACAAGTTTGAAAACATGGGCGCTCAGATGGTTAAAGAAGTTGCCAGCAAAACAAGCGATATGGCTGGTGATGGTACAACAACTGCTACGGTTCTTGCCAGAGCGATTTATGAAGAAGGACAGAAACTTGTCGCAGCCGGCAACAATCCTATGTCTATAAAACGAGGTATTAACCAAGCTGTTAAGGTCGCTGTCAAGGAACTTCACAGCATTAGCAATCCAACCAAAGAACAGCGTGAAATAGCACAGGTAGGTACCATATCTGCAAACAATGACGAAACCATAGGCAATATCATTGCCGAGGCCATGAACAAGGTTGGTAAAGAAGGTGTAATTACCGTTGAAGAAGCTAAAACCATGGAAACTACACTTGAGGTTGTTGAAGGTATGCAGTTTGATCGCGGATATCTTTCACCATATTTTGTGACAGATCCGGAGAAGATGGTTGCCGCACTGGAAGAGCCTTACATACTCATTAATGAGAAAAAAATCAGCAGCATGAAAGATTTGCTGCCTGTCCTTGAGCAGATAGCCAAAATGGGCAAACCGCTTATGATTATCGCTGAAGATATTGACGGTGAAGCCCTTGCGACTCTTGTTGTTAACAAGCTGAGAGGCACACTCCAGGTAGCTGCGGTTAAGGCTCCCGGTTTTGGTGATAGAAGAAAAGCCATGCTTGAGGATTTGGCAATTCTGACCGGCGGTCAGGTTGTTTCTGAGGATCTGGGAATTAAACTGGAAAACATTACACTCACAGACCTTGGTAAAGCCAAACGCATTAACATTGATAAGGATAACACAACTATTGTTGACGGTGCCGGTGCCCGCAGCGCACTCGAAGGTCGTGTAAAACAGATTCGTGCTCAAATCGACGAGACCACATCTGATTACGATCGTGAAAAACTTCAGGAGCGACTGGCAAAACTTATTGGTGGTGTTGCTGTCATTAATGTTGGCGCTGCAACTGAGACCGAGATGAAGGAAAAGAAGGCTCGCGTTGAAGATGCATTAAACGCCACCCGTGCTGCTGTTGAGGAAGGCATTGTGCCTGGCGGTGGTGTTGCACTCATCCGCTGCATACCTGCTCTTGAAAAGATGAAAATTAAAGCCGACCAGAAGCTTGGCGTAAAAGTTGTTATGCGTGCTATCGAAGAACCGCTTCGTCAGATTGCAAACAATGCCGGCCATGAAGGGTCTGTTGTAATTGATAAAGTAAAGAAAGGCGAAGGAGCGTTCGGCTTTAATGCAGAAACCGGCGAATATGAAGATTTGATAGCAGCCGGTGTTATGGATCCTGCCAAGGTAGTCCGTTTTGCTCTGCAAAATGCAGGAAGCGTTGCTTCATTAATGCTTACAACAGAAGCTATGATTGC
>DAOWEW010000006.1 GCA_030638305.1 Desulfobacteraceae bacterium | reverse complement strand
ACCGTTGCTGAAAAAATATTTGATTCGCATTTTGTGGACAACCCGTCAGACGATATTCGTGTTATCAGTCTTGATGCTGTTTTTTGCCATGAAATAACAACACCTGTTGCAATAAATGATCTGGTAAGCCGAAATAAAGACAGGGTGTTTGATCCCGATAAAATCAAAGCTGTAATTGACCACGTTACTCCTGCAAAAGATTCAAAAACAGCCATGCAGGGTAAAATTTTAAGGGATTGGGCCAGGCGCCACAATATTAGAGATTTCTTTGATATAGGCCGAAACGGAGTATGCCATGCGATTTTTCCGGAAAAAGGTTTTGTTCGTCCTGGCTATACCGTAATCATGGGTGATTCCCATACCTGTACCCACGGCGCATTTTGCGCATTTGCAGCAGGTGTGGGCACAACCGATCTTGAAGTGGGAATTTTAAAGGGTGTATGCGCCTTTAACTATCCTTCGACAATTAAAGTCAATATAGTCGGCCGGATGCCTGAAGGCGTTTATGCAAAGGATGTAATCCTTTCAATAATCGGAAAACTCGGCGTAAATGGTGCAACAAACAAAATCATGGAATTTACAGGGCCTGTAGTGGATGCAATGAGCATGGAAGCCAGAATGACCCTATGCAACATGGCAATTGAGGCAGGCGGGACAAGCGGTATCTGCTATGCAGACATGACAACCGTTGAATATTTGTGGGAATTTATTAAAAACGAATATCCGACAAAAGAATCAGCTCTTGAGGAATTTAAAAAGTTTTCTTCTGATCCTGATGCCAAATACCATGATGTGATAGAACATGATGTAAGCCGGCTGGAACCTGTGGTTACTTTCGGATACAAACCAGACCAGATAAAAGCCGTACGGGAGATGGAAAACATAAAGATAGATCAAGTTTACATTGGATCATGCACAAACGGAAGAATTGAAGATTTAAGGGTTGCTGCCAGAGTGCTGAAAGGTAATAAAATAAGCGACTCCGTCCGGGGTATCATATCTCCTGCAACCCCAAAAATTTTCAGGCAGGCAATGGATGAAGGTATTCTTAAAATATTCATGGACGCTGGTTTCTGTGTGACAAATCCGACCTGTGGAGCATGTCTCGGTATGAGCAACGGTGTACTTGCAGAAGGAGAAGTATGTGCAGCAACAACAAACCGTAATTTTAACGGCCGGATGGGCAAAGGCGGAATGGTACACCTTATGAGCCCTGCAACAGCAGCAGCCAGCGCAATTTCGGGTTATATTACAAATTCAGGTTTATATAAATAAGAAATTTGAAAACTAAATAATGAGGCGATGGGAAAGAATTATGAAAAATTTCAGCGGAAACGTGCTGTTCCTTGAGAAATCAGATATCAATACAGATGAAATAATTCCTGCAAAATACCTTACGGAAATTTCCAAGGAAGCTCTTAAACCCTATCTTTTAGAGGATCTACAACTGGATGGATTTGTTTCCGGAAAGGATATTGAAGGGAAAAGCGTAATCATAACCAGAGAAAATTTTGGGTGTGGCTCTTCGAGAGAGCATGCCCCATGGGCACTTGAAGTAAACGGCATTAACCTGGTGATCGCAGAAAGTTTTGCAAGGATATTCAGACAAAACATGTTCAACTGCGGAATGATGGCAGTGGAACTGCCAGCCCGGAGCATAGATCATCTTTTCCAGGTTTTTTCAGGCAAAGAAACATCCATTGAAACAGATCTTGAAAAAAATGTATTTATTTTTAAAGCTGACGCGCTTGAAGAAGAAGCGGATTTTTCAATATCCGATTTTGACCGCTCTCTTGTTGCCTCCGGCGGATGGGTGGAATACGCTGATGCTAAATATTAACCCGGTTTTGCCTTTCACCTGACTGAAAGACGATCAGGGGAGGCCGTGTAAAACCGGCCCCCCAATGTTGCTTTGTCTTCTTTCAAATGCGATTAGAAGTGCAACTTGATCATTTCTAACTTTTCCTTAACAATCTCTTCTTCTGGCCGAATCCGGCAAGACCGATCAGGCCACTGCCGAGAAGCAGCATGGTTGCAGGTTCAGGGACGGGGCGAACGGATTCAACCATAACAACCATGTCAGTATAATCCCAGTCCGCAGGAGCAGACGCCTTCAGGTCTTCAAATGCCAGGATATACTCATTATTGGTCCACAAGCCTGGTAAAAGGTTGGGAAGCTGAAGCGTATCAGTATTTGTCCCTTGATAGGCAAACATGTGGTCACTAAGGTCACTGTTACGACTTGTGTCGCTGTGCCACAGGCCACCATCGCCATAAACAGTTGAGTCCAAATAATAGCCAAACATGTTGCCGGCAAAATCAGTGTTTGTATCCACATTATCTACATAAACGCTTCCATCAAGCTTGATTGAGAGCGTTACTTGAGCCCCCGCACTATCACCCCCCGCGAATAACTCTACATACTGGTCTCCAGAGTATACGCCAAAGATGTTGTTTGGTGCGAAACCTGCAACTTCTATTATCATGGTGGCAACAGAAGCTCCGCTAGCTGTAAGCGACCAATAAGAATCGTCTATGTCAGAAAGATAATCCTTTGTCACATCCACGCTGCTAACACCAGGGTTTGGATCTGTGGTAATATTGTTCAGAACTCCCTGCAGGGGCGTTCCCGGCGGAGCCCAAGGAAGTGCCATCGCACTGCCGGCGATCAAGAATACAGACAAAACTGTAATAATTAAAGTTTTTGATAATTTCTTCATTTTTTTCTCCTTGTTTCCAAGGCAGCCCGGCTGTCCGGAGTCAAATTAACTTTTCCGGACCCATGGGCTTTCCGTCTCCCAATTGCTTGGGATTTGGCTTTTTCTTGATATTAAAAACTCGTTTCAGAATAAATCTTAACTTGAGTTATGATTTTTTTTATGTTACGCATTAACCACAACCAGAGTCACAATTAACCTGGTTTGTTTATTTTTTAACATCACCTCCTT
>DAOWEW010000252.1 GCA_030638305.1 Desulfobacteraceae bacterium | reverse complement strand
TTGAAAAATATCAGGGTGCAGGAAAAAAGATTTATCTGTTCGGAGTTGAGTTTGCAAACAAAAATGTAGGTGAATGGACTCTTGAAAATGTTTGACCGTGAAGTGAACTGTGATCTGAACCATTAATCAAAGAACACAATGTCCAAATTTTGGGGGTAAGGGGGAGATTTATCCCAAAAATAATGCACACTGATTGCCGTAGTGCTCTTGAAACATGGTACAGGATTGTAAAAAACAACAATTTTAATTCGTTCGCTAACCTAAGAGAGCATTTTCCTAATGCTGATATGGTGGGCAGATTAACTGTATTTAATATCGGTGGAAACAAAGTACGTTTGGTTGCAGCAATACATTTCAACCGAAACAAGCTTTATATTCGTTATGTATTAACACATACAGAATATGACAAAGATAAATGGAAGAAATAAATCCTGATTATGTATAGTCTAAGTGAAATATCAAATAAATGGCAACCATTAGCTCCCTTTTTATCAGTTCCGCATACAGATGTTGAATACGATAATTTGTCAGTTTTTTTAGATCAATTGATTGATGACGTTGGAAATGATGAAAGCCATCCATTAGCTGCATTGATGGATACGGTTGGAACATTAATAGAAGCTTATGACGAGGAGCATTTTCCTTTTTCAGAAGGCGATCCACTTGATGTTTTAAAATATTTTATAAAAAAGCATCATCTTACACAAAGTAATTTGTCAGAATTGGGCAGTCAGGGAGTTGTATCTGAAATTTTATCAGGAAAACGAAGTTTAAATATTCGCCAAATCAAACTTCTTAGCGAACGCTTTCATATATCACCGTTGACTTTTTTGTAAAATTGGCTGCACAACCAGGCGCTACCTTAAGGCGAAAGATGTCAACCCTTTTTTGAAAAAACAACAGTTTTTTTAAAGTGGCCAGCAGAAAATTAACATGGGCGAGAATGGATATGTAATAATATAGTCAGTGCCCGGGTTGATTTTCTGCGAGTTTTATACTCTGCGTGATGTTACAAAATAATAACTTAAGTATGTGACTTCACTAAAAATAAACTACCCACCACAAAGATGAAGAGCAGTATACGCCTATGCTTTTCTTGCAAAAGCGGGTAGTTTAATTTCAGGGAGTTCCTACGCATTCTTGATTCATCTTCTCTGAAAACCATATCTAATGACCAATGAAGCTGGTTTTCTATTCCCCAGTGTTTTCTGACAGCACTGGCAAAACATTCGGCATCCTTCTCAATACTTCCAATATAAAAACGATATTCGCAGCTTATCTTGCCATTTTCTTCACGTACTGACTCAACTAAAGGATCTCATAGAAAATACACACACGCTCTTTATCCGGGTGCTGTAACCATCAGCGGAAAATCCGGTGAAGATTCCAGGCGGTATCAGGAAAAACAAGTAATGCAAGCAATTGAAGAGGTAAAAAAATGAAGATGAGTGACAAATACCACAAGTGGGTGGAGTGGAGTGAAGAAGACCATGCTTACATAGGCAAGTGCCCTGATCTTATAACAGGGATTCACGGGAATAATCCACAACAGGTATACAGGGAGTTATGCGAAGTGATTGAGGATGTTATCCATCATTTTGATTCCGAGAAACGTCTCCTTCCTTTCCCACAAGTTAGACCGATGCGAGACGTCGCGTAAAGTAAACCGCTGAACCATCTCGTTGGTCAAAAAGAAAATTAACATGATGCGAAAAAAGAAAAATATACTGATTATCTCACTTTTATTTGTGCCTAATGCAAGGGTTGGGTCAAAACGCGCTGGTTTTTTGTCAAAACTTTTTCAGGAACAATACTGCAATTGCCATATTCTTACAGTAAAAGAGAAATACTATTTACAGAAAGATAGCTCAGTTCCTTTTGGCGGGACTATTCATCGCACAGGGATATACCCCCCATTCACGCTTCCTGTTAGCAAAAAGACTTTCTTCCAGCGCGCATTCCATCGAATTTGGTTGAACTATTTCAGCATACATGATCCTTACACCGGATGGATTTTGCCAAGCCTTGCCAAAGGATTAAAAATTATTAAAAAACACGATATAGAAGTGATTGTAGTTTCTGTACCCCCTATGTCACCCATGATTAGCGCTGCGTTGCTAAGCTGGTTGACCGGGACGAGATTAATCATAGACTACAGAGATCCCTGGACAACAAATCAACTATTTCATAGGAAATCGTTTGTGAAGAAAAAGCTGAGCGAATTCGTCGAAAAACTTCTTATCAAACAGGCAAGCGACCTGGTTTTCTGCTCAGAAATAATGAGAGACGAGTTCCTTGACTATTTCAGCCGGCACACCAAGGCACGTTCTCATGTTATTACGAATGGCCTTTCGATAAGAGATAACGTCAGTCCCTTATACCTGGAAAAAACAAAAAAGGTTATGTTATATGCGGGCAATTTTTATGGGAAGAGAAAACTTCAATTGCTCCTTGATCCTTTGTATCATCTCCAGCGCAAAGGAATAATTAATAAGAACAATTTTTGTCTCCATATATTCTCGGTATTGTCAGAAGAGGACAGGAGGGCGATAAAAGAATATGGCCTTTTCGATATGATAAAAGAACATGACTTTGTCAAATATCAAACGATAATCAAATATATGAAAGCAGCAGACATCTTGTTTTTACCATCAGGATCTGATGTGAAGTACGCCATTCCCTTCAAATTATTTGACTATCTCAGCGTCAAGCGACCGATATTTGCAGTTGCACCAAGGAATTCCGCTGTCGCGGTATTAATGAATCAAATTGACTGCGGCAGGTTGGCGTTTATAGATGATCAGAACTCAATTCAACAAACTCTGTGTGAAATGATTACAGAAGACAGAACATATTCATTTTCCGGGCTTGAACAGTTTAGCTGGCATGCAATAGCAAAAAAATATGCTGATGTTATCAATCGGTTGCCTTAATAATTTGCAAATGTTAAATTCTTGAATCCATGTTGTAATTGGCAGCGATTCAGTCCATACCTTTCACACTATTTAAGATGGCGACCCGTTGGTTCCCTATGAATGCTGTTTAGGAGGTAAAAACTTATGGTAATTATCCAGAAACAAAACGTTGTTGATATGTTCTTGCTGGAGACTCTCGCCGAGTTTCATCAAGTGCATGAAAAATTGTGTTTTTTTAAGGAAAAATATCATCAAGACTTTGAAACTTTTTCTATAGAAATAAACAAAGAAGAAGAAAACTTTGAGCATTTCGATGACTATATGGAGTGGAAGGCCTATGTCCAATTATTTGCCGATATTAAACAAAGGATTGAAGATACTCGACAGTCCTAAGTTTTCGTAACTCATTGAAATCATTAATAGCGACAAAATCAAAGCAAGATTTACGAAACCAATGATTTCAATGGGTTATTGAATTATGGTTCAGAAACTTTGAAGAACTTTGGACTGTCGAGAAGATATAAAACATGGAAATTTTCAACTCGCTTAAGCGGTCATTAATTGTACAAAAGTTTGAGGTCTTGGACCACAAGAGATGGCGGAGCGGACGTTACATTCGTTTGAAAATAATGTTGAAAGATAAGAGCCTGTTGTTCGCGAGAGAATATCTTGATGAAAATGAGCGTAACTATTCGTTTCATTGGCAGGATAAGAATGATAAACTTATAATTCGATGGGATAATGCTCGACATCACAAGGACATCAGAACATATCCTCATCATAAACATACCTGTGAAACAATTACTGAAAGTTTTGAAATCTCATCTATGGGCTCGTAACTATTTGAAATCATTATGCCTGTTACATGACTACAACGTAGTTAAGTGCTTGATATTATTAGATTGAGGGGGGAACTTCGGCCTAATGGCTTTCACAACAATAACAATGGCACAGTTCAGCCTTTATCCCTGGGAAAAGCTAAAACCAATATGGTATATGCAGGAAACCTCTACGGCGAAAGACGAATAGAACTCATAGCCAAGCCTTTATGCCAACTTTTGAATGAAAACGCAATAACTAAAGACATTTTCTGTTTTCATGTCTTTGGAAAACTTCGTGATGAAGACAGAGAAGTAATCAGGGAATACGGCTTGCAAGAACTAATCAAAAAGCATCGCCCTGTACCTATGAACGAATAATGAGGTATCTTAAAGCTGCTGACATTCTATTCTTACCCTCTGGGACCGATGTTAAGTATGCTGTCCCTTTTAAATTCTATGACTACTTGAGCGTGAAGAGACCGATATTGGCGGTTGCACCTCGCCGCAGTGGGGCAATGGCATTCGCTTAAGCAAAAAATGGCATTTTAAAAGCTGCATATTGTATAGTGCAATGAAGGTGTGCACAATATGTAGAGAATTTTATACCCAAAATGCCTTAAGCGAATGCCATTGCGCAGTGGGGTGTTAAGTGACGAATAGTGTAACGCCCCTATTTACGAAATACTGTAACGCACTTTGGGGAAATTTTAACCCCGCCTACCCCGCCCATAAATATTTAAAATACCCCGCCCAATAAGCCGATCAAACATATTCTGTTAGGTT
>DAOWEW010000114.1 GCA_030638305.1 Desulfobacteraceae bacterium | reverse complement strand
GTAAGTAAGGGGTACTATAAGGTAGATTGGACAACCATGCCTCTTGATAATGTCGAAACAATTGAGGTCATCAGCGGGAGTCATTCACTTCTTTATCCTTTTTCTATGGGTGGCGCCATCAATATTATCACCAAAAAAGGAAAGAAAACCGATGAGGTTAAACCGGATATATCAATTAAAACTGAATTCGGTTCATACGGGGCAGAGAGCTACAGCGCCAGTCTGATGGGCGGTCTGTTCAACACAATCGGTTACTCCTTTTCAGGCGCTCGCAGGAGTGGAGACGGATACCTGAGAAACAATTATTACGATACAGGTAATTTCAATGCCCGGATCTCTCTTTATCTCCCGACAGATGGGATTTTGAGTTTTGGGTGGGACCATGTGGAAAATGAAACAGGATATGCGGTTATAAATGATCCCTTGAGGGAAGATTATGACCCGGATTACCCGATTGTTTTGGCAGAAAATGTTGATACGTTTACTCATGATAATGAGGGTAAGTCTTATTTCGGCGGAGATTCTTACTGGAAGAAGACGACAAATGAATATAATATTCTTTTTGAGCAGCCCCTTGGTTTGGGAGAACTCCGTGCTCAGGTTTATAAACATAAATCTGTGCGAGACAGATTATCTTACCTCTCAACCGGAATTCAAAAGGAAGAGTTTGATCAAGATGAATACAACATGGGGTACAACCTGGAATATTTGGATTTTGAACTTATAGCAAATCACGCCTTTTCCATTGGAGGCGACTACCGTACTCAGGGGGATAAGGATGATAAGGAGTTTTACGAAATTTTCTCCGGATTTTTCCAGGACGTATGGTCGATAACATCACCCCTGACTCTTACCTGGGGTACCCGTTACTATGAATTCCATAGCGATGCTTACAAGGCAGGATTCCCTGGTTGGGGAATATTTAACAGCCTGAGTGACTCGGAACAGAAGGAATACGAGTATCGCAGGAAAGAAGACGAGTGGTGTCCAAAGGCGCGGCTCGACTACGAAGTTGATCCAAATCTTACTTTGTATGCTGCTGTAAGCCGTGAAATGCGTACTCCTTGAATTTGAGATCTATGGAGATGGGCGCAGGCTGCGTCCACAGTAGAATACATGGCGGCAAACCCCGAATTGGCAACTGAAACAGCATGGACATATGAACTGGGTTTATTAAAAAAACTTTGGTTTGATACAAAATTAAGAGGAGCTGTTTATTACACTGACATTACTGATTATCAACAACACAACTATATCAGCGCCGCTGCGAGCGCTCAAGCATATAACATTGATGCGCAACTTTACGGTATTGAACTGGAACTGACAAGAAGTTTTACCCATGATCTGAGCGGCTACCTTACCTATACATGGCAAAACTGGTCTGCTACGGATCATCCTTTTGATAGTGATGGAACTCACTATTTTATGGAAAATCAACCACAAAACAAGGTAGGTCTCGGGCTTAATTACAAGCTCTGGGAGGGCGGCGTAGTAACGCTTAGCTCACGGTATCTTGATAAACGCCAGAGCAAGAAAGATAGAATATTGGATGATGTGATAACAGTTGACATAGGCGCGCAACATATCTTCAAGCTTGCTCATTACGATTTTACACTAAAAGGCTATGTGAATAATGTCACTGATCAGGAATATGAACTGCGTTCCGGTTATCCAATGCCTGGAACTACTGCCGGCATTCTTGTTAAAGTAAGCTATTAAGAGTTTGCACGATTACAGCATTGTGAACAGGCAGGATTTTTTGTGTTTCCCATAGCCGGCGGAAAATTGAAGTCTCCTGCCTGTTTGTTAAGGAAAGATTCATGGGGCTTTTGTTCATCGGTCGTTTTCCGGAAGGAAAACCGTATGAAGCAGCCATGAAACGAGGGCTATTTTTCAAAAAACCATAAAAAAGGAGAAAAATTAAAATGATTAGAAAAAACAGCAGGATAACGCTTTATTTGAATTTCTTGGTTATTTTGATGATGTGTAGTCTGATCGGGTGTTCATCATCCGATAATGACGCTGTTGCCAATGACATCGACAATGAATATGCCTTGTGGCAGTCTGTTGGAAAACGGGCCGCTGATGAAGCTGTGTTATTGATGAAATCCCAGGGAGTGGCACCCGCTGCCGGCAACCTGATTGCCCTGACTAACGCCGGTTATGCGGAAATTGACGGACGGACGACCGAAGGCAGCATTGACGGTCTGACAGCATCCACAGACGTGAGCCGGGGCAGTAACACCCTGATTGAAATACATGCTCATCCTGATAAAGCTCTCTGGTTTGCGTTGTACGACAAAGCCTCCGGCATGTGCGCCTATTTCCAGGTGGATCCAACATTTTTGAATCACAGCGCCGAGCCCGCCTCTATGACGGCTTCGGATTTGTTTTCAGTCATGGCCGCTGAAACGGTCAATGCAGACCATCTCTACGCTAATGCAGCCGAATACGCCGCAAAATTTGACGACAAAGTCTTTGGCGGCAATGAGTTTCGTGTTGTCACCATTACCAACGCCGTGGCTGCCGGTGCTCCAGTTTATGCTATCCGATCTTTTGAGTTTCACGACCATTACTGTCCCGGCCTCACATCCGGCATCGTGATGGTCAACTACATCAAGAAAAACTTTCCAATGCAAACAGACTCAGACAGCTATTTTATCCAGACGGTCAGCCCCTGGTGCAAGGAAGATGCCCTGATGGTGCTGCTTAACGCCACGCCGGGCAAACGGGGTTATGCCATAACCTATCCTACTGATGAAGACAAAGCCAAATGGTTGCCGGAAGCTGAAAATGCCTCCACAATCGTATATCGCAAAAACGGCGACACCGGGCTGTGGTACGGACTGGTGCTTGCTTTTGAATGGGGAGATACTGGATGTCCGGACTACGAAAATACTATTATCAACAAACTCTGCTCGGATCTGTGGTACCTGGAACGACTTGACCAGCCGGATACTTTTGTAACGGTAATTAAAGAATTTCAGCTTCCCGAAGGCGTTGAACCTAAAGAGTATGCCCGTCCGGGTGTTGACCCCATGGAAAGGCTGGAACTGGTGAATTAGGCCATGTGATTATTCCAAAATAATTCCCCCCCTCTTGAAGATGGGCCATGGGTATAAAGTATAGGGGGGATTTTTTTGAAAAACAATGCCGGAATAATAAACAAGGCTACCAACGTAAGGCGGGACAGATGCTTTGGTGGATTCGTCGCTTACGCTCCTTAATCCACCCTACGATTTTCGGCTACCAACTTGATTGTAGAATTGCTATAGAGCCAAAATGGCGGAAGGTGTCCCGCCTTAAGTTGGTAGCCGAAATTTCTATACTATCCAGTTATCAATTATCAGTTTTCAGAGGTAAACCATGATCCGAAAAGGGTATGTGTTCGTATTTTTACTGGTGCTGTTGTGTGCTCTTTCACCTTTTGCGTACGCTCACACTTACAAGGTCTCAGTTGTTATTGATACAGACATGGCGCTGGATGACATTCGGGCGCTTGCTATGGTCTTAAATTCTGACTGGATTGACGTTCCTTTGATTGTTTGCTCTGACGGTGATCTAACGGCCTATTAAGGATAGGGTAACCGGATTATATTTCTGGAATATTTTGAAAAAAAGGATACGAATATTGTTACTGGAAGAACATTGGGGAAACGCGCTCCTCCCTGGAGGTCGTGGTCTGAAAATCTGAACTGGCCCGAGTTATCCACAATTACTATCGAAACAACGAAAATCCCATCAGCGACAGATGCAATTCTGAAAACCCTCAACAGGTCAGAGGAACAGGTAATCTATTTTTGCCTTGGTCCTTTAACGAATCTGGCTGATGCAATCCGACGGGATCCAACTGTACAAGAAAATATTTCAAGAGTCATATTCTACGGAACTCCTCCCGGCGCGTTTGATCCTGGTTGGAACTATACACGAGATCACGAATCAGCCGATTTTGTTTTCAAATCCGGCCTGGATATCCACTCACTTCATATTCCCCAAGAAAAATCATTATTGTTTGATCCAAATCTCTACGACAAGATAAAGACTATGCGTACGCTTGCAGCGCGTATCGTAACCTTTCTCCACGATACACCGGTTATAACGGAACTCCTGGAGGATGGTCATTTTCGCGTGTGGGATGAGATAACAATAATTTACCTGAATCACCCATCTTTGTTCAAGCTCGCGCCAGGGGAAGAGAGCGCTCGCGTTATGGTTCTTGAGGATTTCAGAACCGATCTTGTTGAGCAAGCGTATTTGAAGCTTTTGGGTTATTCTGCCGACCTTCACCTGAACCGACGGGCGGCAGTAGTTCTGAATGACTTTCCTGTTGATCCATCCATGTTTAAAGAGGATGTCAGACCGTATGTGAAAAGAATTATTGAAAAATATGGCCTTGAGGAGTGGAAGGCCTGTTTTTTGACCAACGAGTTGCACCGTCACCTTGGGATTTATTCGATCGTTGGAGCCAAGATGGGAATAAGGGCCCGGGAAATTCTGGAAGCTCCTTTTGACGAACTCAAGGTCATCTCAATTACAGGAAAATCGCCTCCCTTGAGCTGTATGAATGACGGGCTCCAGGCAGCAACCGGCGCGAGCCTTGGCCGGGGTGCTATTGAGATTTTAGAACAAAATCCAAAACCAGCGGCTATCTTCATCTACGGCAACAAGAAACTGACCTTAGAAATTAAGAAAGATGTGGTCAACAGAATAAAGAAAGATATCAGCGCCGCACTTAAAACATATGGGGGTTTGAACCGGGAATATTTTGCACATATCCGTGAATTGTCAATAGATTACTGGCTTGAACTTGATAGAAAAAAAATATTTGATGTACGGTTAAAAGGAGAACAAAAATGAAAAAAGAACAAAGATCGTGGTTGAAGGTTTGTATTTTAGTTGTGTTGTTGTCGGTAATTGTTTCGCATGCAAAAGCGCACAACCTCTGGCTGGCACTTGATCACTATTCTTACAGGGTCGGCGAGACTGCAAAGGTATTTCTGTACCTGGCGCATTCGCTTCCTTTTGACAATTTTGGAAAACCGGAAAATATGAAGGAATTTTTTTATTTTGATCCATCAGGAAACAAAAAAGATTTTGAGCTGAAAAAGCCTGATCCTGAATCGTTTTTTAATGAAGTAGGCGTTCCGTTGAGTCTGCGATCAGAAGGAACATATTTGGCAAGCGTTGTGATGAAGCCGATTTTCAAAAGCACGACCCTTAAGGGATGGAAAATGCAGAGCAAGAAAGACCTTCCGGATGCCATAAGCTGCCGTTATATTGAGTTTTTTGCCAAGGCGATCTTTCATGCCGGAAAACCGGGTGGAAATAGTTACAAAACCGTATTGGATCAGACAATTGAGATGGTGCCGCAAAAGGATCCGTGTTTGCTTAAGTCAGGCGAATATCTTCCTGTTAAAGTGCTATTCAAAGGCGAACCGCTTAAAGGTGAATTTGTATATGCCACCTATATCGGATTTTCAACAAGAGAAGACTACGCCTATACTACCAAAACTGATCATAAGGGCATTGCCATGATTCGTATAACAAATCCTGGTATCTGGTGGGTCAAGGTGCCGCACAAGGAGCATTATGAAGATCAATCAGAGTGCGATGTCGGCCAGTATGCTGCTATAATGACTTTTGAGGTGAAGTGAGTGGCGGGCGAGAAAGTGAGCTGGTGGGAAAGTGAAAAAGTAAGCGGATGAGCGGATGGAAACATAAAAAAGGAGTTTGGATATGAAGAGGTTAAAATTAATAATTTTGTTATGCAGTATATTAGGTTTAATTTTGCCTTATGTTAGCCTGGCAGATGAAGAAAAGAAAGAAGGTGTGAATAAATCCGTAAAGCTTGAACGGATTGTGGTTACTTCTCCAAAAACGGATGATGAGTTAAAGGTTGAGATTCCGGTTGTCGACTCTACCTACCAGGTTGGTGCCACAGTGGTGGATGTCCTGGACAGTATGTCCGGCATTGATATCGGAAGAGCGAGTCTGGGAACCCCGAATAATTCTATGGTAAAGATAAGAGGATTAGGTGAAGACAGGTATATAGTGAATCTTGATGGAAGGCCGTTGACCGGAGCAGGCGTTTATGGCGGCTACTATGTTGACTGGAGCATGCTTTCTCTTCAGGATGTTGAAAAAATCGAAGTAATCAAGGGGGCTTACCTCGCTGAGTATGGGAATACATTGGGAGGAGTTATCAATGTTGTTCCAAAGGAGCCTACGGAAACACTTGATCTTAGAATTGCAGCAGGAGTTAAAGAGTATGACACATACGACGTACATGCTCTGATTTCAAAACGGACAGGGCCATTCGGAATTGTCGTGGGAGGCGGTTACCGGGAGAGTGACGGTTATCTCCAGAATAATTATATGGAAAGAAAGGATATTTCTGCCGCTCTTTCTTATTATTTACCTGGAGAAGGGAAGATCAAGATTGGCATGCGTTATAATGAAGGTGAATATGGCATGATCATTGAGAATAAGAAGGAGTTTGCCAATTACGATAGCAGTTACCCTGAAAGTGATGGTGGAAACCTTATCGGTCCTGGTTTTGGATGGCAAGAGGAAAGAAGCCTTGGCAATGGAAGTCATTACTGGAAGGAAAGGTATGAGTGGGATGTTGTTTTGGAAAAGAAGCTTTTTGGAATAGATTGGGAGGCAAGATATTATCTGAACGATGAAGACCGAACAGATTATGTTTATGAAGAGACGAGCGGCGCTCTGGCTATGGAACGTGATGCTCCGCCTGATTACTCATGGGGATGGGGTTTTAAGGGAAGAAAGATCGTATCTGGTCATACTTTGAAAGCTGGAGTTGAGGGGAATTACCTTGGGTATGGGGGAATAACATACAAACATGTTGATAAAACATATCTTAGGGGATGGTTTGAAGATTCAGAGGAGAAACATGAACTGTCAAAGGCCAATTCAGCCTTTATCCAGGATAGATGGTCCCTGCTTTCAAACCTGGATATTTATCTGGGACTCAGGGTCGATGACTATAAGGGGGATGACAATGATGATTGTGAGGTTGTAGAGGAGACTCCGATCTCTCCCAAGTTCGGCATTTTTTATTCACCGATATCTGATCTTGAAACCTTTGTCACAGTGGCAAGAGCCGTCAATTTTCCAACTCTTCCCAAATATTACTGGTATTATGGTGGATATGATCCTGAAACAGATGGAATTAACAGAGAAGCTTTGACCTTTGAGGATTCCATGCAATACGAGATCGGAGGAACCTACAAGGGAATCAGGGATACCAGTATCTCCGCAAAGGTTTATCATTACGATATTGATGATTATCTCAGGTGGATATTCGGTTATAAACCGAGTCGTGTGGTCTATAACATCGACAATGTTAAGCTGACAGGCTTTGAGTTGGATATTGATTCAAAACTTTTCAATGATGTTTATGCCTTTGCGAACTATACCTATCAAATTACTGACAAAGAAGGTGATATACTTGACGAGAGCAACATCTCCGATGAAATCAGCGAACTGCCTGAGCATAAGTTTAATGTAGGGATTCAATATAAAAGTGATGACGGCGCGCTTGCCAGATTAACTTTAAAATGGGTCGATTCCAGGGAGGTTCCTATAAGCGCGTCGAGTAAAGCTGATACCGGAAAAATGGACAGCTATTCCCTGCTCAACTGCATAATCAAGTACCCTGTTATAAAGGATCATGGCTATCTCTACGCAGGATGTGAAAATATATTGGATGAGGAATATGAAGAGAGTTACGGATATCCAATGCCGAATCGTATGTTCTATGGAGGAATTGAAGTTAGATTTTAGGTTAAAATAACTGATAGAAGAAAGGGTTCTATTTATGAAAATATCAAGGCATTTGATTTTAATATTTTTTGTTGCAGCTTTTCTCTTTTGTTTTTCTGCATCTGTCTGTTTTTCCGGAAATACTGGGAAGCTTTATATCCTTGGGATGGGGCCGTCCGGGCCCGATCTGACAGCTCCAAGGGCAATTGCTGTTCTTGAAAAAGCAGATACAATTCTTTGTTCTTTGCGCATACAAAAAAGGTTTGGGAAGCATGTTGATTCCAATAAGGTAGCTTTTAATCCCTGGGAAGGGATACATGGTGAAGAAGCCGGGAAATTAAGAAAAACAGATTACAAAAAATGGATTGTAAGGGTAGAAAAACGAAAAAAAAAGGTTCAGGGCTTTGTATTGCAGCAGATCAAAGCAGGCAAAACCGTAGTGATGCTGGATGGGGGCGATCCATGCGTTTACGGCCCGTCTCTTTATTGGTTGTTAAAAGGGTTTGACGACCGATATCTTGAAATCATTCCCGGAATGAGCGCTTTTAATGCGGCAAGCGCTGCTCTAAAAAGGCCTATGACAGGGGAAAATACAAGATTTGTTATGCTTACAGCTCCATTTTCTCTGTTTGGAGATTCTTATGAAAAGGCTGACGAAGTACTGCAAGATCTTTCAAAATATGAAACAACAATGGTCTTTTATATGGCACTTTCTTCAATGGATAAACTTGTTGAGAAATTCAAGAAACACTATCCGCCTGAACTTCCCATGGCTGTTGTCTATTACGCAGGTTATTCGGAAAAAGAGCAGGTGCTGAGGAGTACACTTGGAACAATACTTGATGATTTGAAGAAGGTTGATGAAGAGTGGCTGGGGCTTCTGATAATCGGAGAATGTGTAAAGTAAATATGTTTACGGTTCACGGTTGTCGGTTTACAGTTTTTCCAATGAACTATGCAACGACTGAAGCATTTTTATAGTTAACCGTGAACTGTAAAAGGAACCCGTATATTGATAAGTAAGAACCTATCGTGCGATTGGAATTCAAGCTTTTTTGTCTTTGAAGTACTCCTTATGAGTCAGTACATAAATAATTCCGATAACACCTATAATACTTAGTATAATAAATAATACACCTAATGCTGTCATCCCTGGAGCTCCTTTCCATCTAATATGTACGCAAAAAGGAAAAATACAACCGTTGTGATAAGTCCGCTAATAAAGATCCATATTCTGAACTCCGGTGGTTTAAATAACAACGGTTCCAAAAATTATTTTAGCAATATCATAAAAGAAATTTGCATAAATTTTATTTTTGTATCTCGTTTTTAATAAGTATCATGTTAAAAAAATATATTATTTTACTGGATAAGTCAACGAGAAGATCGGGTCTGGAAAGCCATTTAACCGACAACCGTAAAAGGATATTGAATTGAAAGATACGTTAAATAATCATCATCTAAAAAGAGAAATTGGTCTTTTTTCAGCAACCATTTTGGTAATTGCCAACATGGTAGGTACTGGCATATTTACTACTTCCGGTTTTATCATGGAAGAGTTGGGCAATCCTCAGGCAATGCTTTTGTGCTGGCTTGTTGGTGGCGTTTTTGCCCTGT
>DAOWEW010000179.1 GCA_030638305.1 Desulfobacteraceae bacterium | reverse complement strand
TTAAGATTTTGAGCATTTTCTACAACTTTATAATCCATGGTTTCAGGATTAACAATAATAAAATAAGCCGCTCTTCCAAAACGCGGATCAATATTGGATTCCAAATCTTTACCTGTCGATGTTACAGCAATTTTCATAATTCTAAATTACCTCCGTTATGCTTAGAGTTCGTTAATTCGTCCACGTTCCTAAATATTCTTTTTTCTCCAGATATACTGTAATTGCCGCCTTCAATTTTTATAGCTTTTCCGTTAATTAGAGCATCTGCAACAACTTTGCGTGCTCGCTGGACAATTCTGCCGACTGTTGCTCTGGATACTCCCATGCTTTTGCCTGCTTCCTCGTGAGACATTCCAAGAAGATCGGCAAGCCTTATTGCTTCACGCTCGTCAACCGTCAAACAGACTTCTATCAAGTCTATCATTGGCATGCCTCTTGGTTTGAAGTAGCTGACATTCGGATTAAAGGCCACAATACGATTTTTTTTGGGTCTGACCATAAAAACTCCGTTATGAGAATATGCTCAAAAAGTTAAGTATTATTGTTAATATTGTCAAGAATTTTATTCTTTGAATTCAAGCCATTCTTTCGATTTCTTTTAACTTTTTATCAAGCTTTTTTTCAGAAACAGGAAAAGCTGTCTTTAGTTCCTGGGCAAAAAGCGATACTTTGTATTCTTCGATCAACCAGAAGTATTCCTCAATTGCCTGCTTTTTTTCTTCCGATACTGTGGAAGAAAGCTTTTTCAATATTTCATTAAGGCCGTTGATATAAATTTCAAGTTTTTTTGCTTTTACCTCATCCTTTTCAAAGTTTACAGATGCTCTTTGCGCTCTGATACCAATTGTTCTGATATATCTTGCAATATGCGTCAGTCTTTCATTGTCGTATAAATCCATAAATGTTTCAGGAACAAGTCTGAACAATTCGTTTCTCAGGTCATTAGAAAACCGCGCAAACTTACTGTCTGGTTTGTTTGCATTTTCCAGATTAGAGATAACTGATCTTGTTTCATGACAGGCTTCGAGAACAGGTATTATTTTGCTCAGCAACTCATGTCCTTCTTTAAGTATGTCCGGCTCTATGCATTTTGCATGTGAGTAAAAGGCATCTTTTGTTCTTATGTTTCTGCAAAACAGGCTTTTTATAAGGCTTTCATACATCCTTTGTTTAAAAATCTTTGCCCCGCCGAAATAAGTGGACATGTTTTTCTTTTCTTCCGGCAAAAGCAGGCTCTTTTTTAAAAATTTCAGTTCTTTTGAAAAATGCATGGTAAAAAGTGCGGCAACACCCTTTTCATGAGACCTTATGGCTTTGTCTCTTTTTTGGAAAAAACGTAAGTTTAAGCTTTGTTTATTATCTTTTTTTTCTATTTCAATGCCCGGATATACAACCCATTGTGCCCCATGTTTTCCTGTTATGTTCATGGTATCGGACAAATCGCCAAAGTCCCATTTTGTTACATTGATTATTTCCCGTTCTTTTTTTGCGGCTTCAAATTCGTTTTTTTTATCCTGATCTGTTCTGCCGGATATACTTTGGCTCAGAATGGTTTTGTTTCTGCCGGAACATACGACCTCGCCTTTTGCACCTGTAATAGCTATTCGCATTTTAAGGTGATCAGGCAGAATATCTTCAGACCATGCCGAAGCAGGAATGTCCACACCAAAGCGTTTGTAAATGAATTTACCAAGAGCCGTAATCAGGGCGGTGCTTTCCCCAGGCATTTCATTTACAATTATATCTACGGTATTTGTTACAGGGACAAGCTGTTTTCTGTAATCTTTGGGAAGACCTTTAATAAAAGCGGTTATTTTATCCCTGTACAACCCGGGCACGAGCCAGTCAACAGATTCCGCAGGAACAGTTGCTGCAAGCTCTGACGGGACTTTAATGGTTACGCCGTCATCCCGGCTTCCAGGTTCAAAACTGTAATTGCATTTAAACCGGTGGGTTCCCAGGGTAACATTGTCGGGAAAAAGAGACAGTTTTTCTTCATCCGGAAAATATCGGAAAAGATCATCTTTTTTCATTCTCAGGAATTTGTCGGAGCCTTTTTTCTTCAGATTATGCTTAAGGGTTCTGATATCATAAATTCCCTCAAGTCTTTTTTGATAAAAAACAAAAATATCTTCATCACTTATCAGAATATCTCTTTTTCTTAACCTGTTTTCCATGCTGCTGATTTCATCAATAAGTCTTCTATTATGCACTATGAATGGTAAGGGTGTTCTAATATCCATTTCAACCAGGGCACTGCGGATAAAAATTTCCGAAGCTTCTTCAGGATTAATCCTGCCATAGGATACAGACCTTTCGGGAACTATTATCAGGCCGTACAGGCTTACCTGTTCATAAGCTGTTACCTCCTCCCTGTTTCTTTCCCAGTGCGGCTTCAGATAAGTATATTTGCACTGTTCTTTGCCGAGAGCCTCAAGCCATCTGCTGTCGATATTTGCAGCGGTTCTGGCAAAAAGCCTGGAGGTTTCCACCATTTCAGCAGCAACTATCCATGTTTTTGCTTTGTTGAAAATTCCTGAACCGGGAAAAATCATCACCTCTTTACCCTTTGCAGCCTGAAAGATGTTTTTTTCCTTTTTTACGGCAATATTAGATAAAAACCCGCTCAATATGGATTTATGAATCGCTGCATATCGTTCGCCATAAAATTCTTTTTCTGAATTATTTGCCTTGTCCGCCCCCCGCCCCCCGACCCCTGATCCCTGACCCCTGTCCCCTGTTCCCTCGACTCCAGACTCACGACTCACGACTCCTGACTCACGACTCCTGGCTCCCCGAAGTTCCGCAGAAATCTGCGCATGGATATCACGCCATTCCCTTATCCTTTTAAAGGAAAGATAATGTTTTTTACAGAATCTTCTCATTTTGTTTGTGCTTTTTTCTTTTTGCCAGGCATCATGATATTTGTTCCAGATATTAAGCAGAGTAATAAAATCAGATGAAGGATCTCTAAAAACTGTGTGTATCTGATCA
>DAOWEW010000151.1 GCA_030638305.1 Desulfobacteraceae bacterium | reverse complement strand
TGCGTCCATGTCCGTGTCATCCCGAATTCCTAACCGGGTAAGAGCAAAATCGTACTTGACCGGATCATCGGGAGATATTGTTCTAAAGGCAGTGGTTATTTCTATGGCAGTACGCATGTCTGCCTGCTTTCGTTGCGTTAATCCAAGCGCCAGACCTATTCTGTGCATATGGGTATCAAGGGGAACGATCAGCCTGGACTTCGGCACATTATCCCATCCTCCCGGGTCCACCTCATCCTTTCTTACCATCCAACGCAGGAAAAGGAGAAGACGCTTGCATGCACTCCCGCGTGTCGGCAATGGTACAAGGCTATTGCGCTGCCTGTCAGATTCGGCAATCAATTTCTTTACAAAGGCCGAAAGCGCCGGAAGGATGGTGGCGTCGTCGTCATTCATGCAGGCTGTAAAGCACGCATGAAGAGAACCGTAACGCTTGATAACCCGCTTAATCCCAAAAAGCATCGCGGCAATTTCTTCTTCGGTGGTAAACCTGTGCTTGAAACCTTTAAATGTCTTAAAAAGTGACTTCCGTGAAGCATGCTTCAAAAATATTGATGGTGAAGTCATTCGCTCAAAAACGGAAGAAACGCTTTTGAGTATCTGGGCAACCCTGCCGTAAGCAAGCGACGAAGCGATAAATCCCACTATTTCACGGTCATGAATATCTTTATAATCGTATAGGAACTCAAGCGGATCAGGATGGACAAACTCGCGCCGGTTATACCGCGAATACAGTTCATCAAGTATTTTTTTCCTAACCAACATATGTCGGAGCTGCCTTTGGCGCCTTGCCACCTTTTACTTTGTGATAATAGGCATAGCTCATCGGTTCTCCATCTTTAAGAATTTGAGCGTCAACCACCTTCCCCACAAAGATAACGTGTGTTCCTACGTCAAGAGTGTTAACAACCTCTGCCTCTAAGTATCCAATTGAATTCTCCAGAACAATGGGCGTACCGGTTACTCCAATCCGGTAATCTATACCTTCGAATTTGTCAATCTTTCGGCCGGACTTGAATCCAAAACGGCCAATAAATTTCATGGGGGTTTCCGTGGAAAGTATTGAGATTGAGAATAGTTTGCTTTCAAGAATAAAATCGCAGGTCAAATTATCCTTATTTATGCTTACAGCGATTGCAGGAGGTTTTGACGTTATTTGAAAAACCGTATTAGCAATCTGTCCATTAAACCTTTCACCTTTTTTTGAACTTACAACATATAATCCATAACCGAGACTGTAAAACGTTTTAGGCTCCATTCTTTCTCCTTGCTTCTTTTTCACACATCTTCCAATGCCTCGCCTATTTTTTTGCCGAGCTGATAACAGGAATCTATGCCCTGGTCATCCGGAATATACTGTATTTTTACGCCAGGATCGACCATTTCAAATTTCATTTCCTCCAGTTGTTTGTTAATCAACTTAACCGCTTCACCACTCCAGCCATAAGATCCAAAAGCAGCGGCAATCTTGTTCTTCGGCTTAAGCCCTTTCATATAGGTCAAAAAATCGCTGACAGTGGGAAAGAGACCATTGTTCAGGGTGGGAGAGCCTACAATAACCGCTCCTGAATCAAGTATTTCGGTTATGATATCACTTCGATGCCATGACCGCAGGTGCATAGGCGTGGCTTGTACTCCTTCCTCCGAAAGACCGGCAACTATAGCTTTGGCCATTTTTTCCGTGCTGTGCCACATGGTGTCATAAACAACTACGGCCTTTTTTGTTGGCTTCTGAGTAGCCCATTTAATATAGGCATTGATGATTTTGGCAGGGTCCTTCCGCCACATTACGCCGTGGTCAGGGCATATCATATCAATAGAGAATCCCAGCTTTTTTACCCGGTCCACCAGCTTGAGAATCAGGGAAGAATAGAGCAGGAGAATATTTGCGAAATATTTCATGGCATGGGGCATAATAGCATCGCCGATCTCGTCGTCAAATCTTTCAGGCCCGGCGTAATGCTGTCCGAATGCATCGCTCGAAAAGAGCAGACTGTCATCCTTAACGTAAGTAAACATACTGTCCGGCCAGTGAAGCATTCTGGTTTCGATAAAGGAAAGTGTTCTTTTGCCCAGACTTAGCTCTTCACCATCCTCCACAGGCTGGTAATTCCATTTTTGTTGAAAATGACGTGAGAGATTTTTTAATCCCATTTTAGAGCAATATAAAGGCTTATCTGCCCCGATTTTGTGCATCACCCGTGGCAGACCGCCTGAATGATCCATTTCCGTGTGATTGCTGATAACATAATCAATCTTTTCAGGATCAATTATTTGACTGATCATATTGATAAGGTCATCGGCAAATTCCTTTTTTACGGTATCAATCAGAGCAACCTTTTCATCCATGATCAGGTATGCGTTATATGTTGTCCCCGAATCCGTGGAATAACCATGGAAATCTCTGATGTTCCAGTCCACAGCCCCAACCCAGTAAATATCCTTAGCTATTTCAATTGGTCGCATTGTTGCACCCATAATCTCCTTAAGGAACGTGGACGAATTATGATAGCATCAGCTAAAAATCTATAAAACATAAATAATTCAGAAACAGAGAAGCCAGAAGTCAGAAGCCAGTTTGTGAGAGGAATATTGCCAAAAAGCCACAACCTGTTAAGATTGTGGCTTAGGATGGTGCCGAAGGGGAGACTCGAACTCCCACAGAGATACCCCCACTAGACCCTGAACCTAGCGCGTCTACCAGTTCCGCCACTTCGGCATAGTTGTACATAGATTGAGTGATTTTTGACTTGATCTGTACTGATCTCTTGCGAACCCTTATGCATCAAGATTTCATCACATTTCTTCCCCAAAAATCGCTCAACTTAGGTTGTAAAAATTAAAGGTTGATTTTATATGGAAAGTATTTTATTTATTCTTTTTATTTATTCTTGTCAAGTCCATTATTAAGGAACGTGAACGAAATAACCAGGGATTTTTGTATTGGGTATAAGCAGATTGTGAGCAGGAAAAATCAGAAATGATAATAATTGAAGATATAAATCAAATAATAACCCCATACAAAAATGCTGTTATTACGATAGGTAATTTTGATGGTGTACATCTTGGACATCAGGAGCTTTTTCGTAATCTGAATGAGAAAGCTGTAGCACTCAATGGCACATCAATCGCCATGACTTTTGAACCTCATCCCGTCAGAGTATTAAAAAAAAATAATCATCTACCTCTTATTACCCTTTATGAACAGAAAGTAGAACTAATAAAAAAAACGGGTATTGACGTTCTTATTTGCATTCCTTTTACACAGGAATTTGCCGCTATACCTGCTGAAAAATTCGTGGAAGATATTCTTGTAAAACGCATCGGGATTAAAGCAATTGCAGTGGGCGAAGATTATACTTTCGGAAAGAATCGTGTGGGGAATATAGACCTGCTGAAAATGTTGGGTAACAAATGTGGCTTTGAGGTAATCGTAATCAACGAGTTACATATATCAAACACTTATCCTGAAAAAATCAGCAGCACAAAAATACGTGAACTGGTCCTGGCCGGAAAAGTTGCTGAATCCCAAAAACTATTGGGAAGGCATTACCAGATAAGAGGCACGGTTGAGGCTGGGCGTGACAGAGGGGGAAAACTCCTTGGATGCCCCACTGCTAATATAAATCTATATGATGAACTACGCCCGGAAATTGGAGTATATGCTGTTACAGTTGAATGTAAAAAGAAAAAGTTTAAAGGAGTTGCAAATATCGGATATAGCCCGACTTTTGATGATAACCTTTTTACTGTTGAGGTTCATATCCTTGACTTTGAAGAAAATATTTACGGTCAGAAGATCCGTGTCAACTTTATAGATAGATTAAGGAATGAAAAAAAGTTCTCAAATCTTTCAGAACTATCGGAACAAATCAAAAAAGATATAACAAAAGCACGCGAAATCCTATCCTGATAATTCCGGGTGAACCTTAGGAACATGGACGAAATAACTTCCGCAAGTAGGCGCACAGATTTAGGCCGCCTTTGCCAAATCTCAAATTCAGCCTCAAATCCCAAAAATATTGAAACAGCCTCGCTATTCCATCAACCTTAAAAAACGTGGACAAATTATATAATATTTGGAGAAATCTATTATAATGTCACTACTTAATATTGTAACATATCCTGACAAATTTTTAAGACAGGCTGCTGCACCTGTTAAAGATATATCCGGAACTACTCAGAAGATGATTGAAGACATGGTTTACACAATGTATAAGTCAAAAGGTGTTGGGCTGGCTGCAATACAGGTAGGATGTGATAAGAGCCTGATTGTTTATGACGTTTCTCAAACTGAAGGGAAGAGATCAATTCAGGTTCTCATAAATCCCAAAATTATCGAAAGCCATGGTCGTATGACATCAGAAAAGGAGGGTTGTCTCAGTGTTCCGGATCTAAGGGCAAACGTAAAACGTGCTGAATTCGTACTTGTTGAAGGTTTTGATAGAGACGGAAATCCCAGGAGAATTGATGCCGAAGGACAACTTGCTATAGTCTTGCAACATGAAATTGATCATTTAAACGGGATCTTATTTCTCGACCATCTAAGCGTATTAAAAAAAGAACTTTATAAGAGACACATTAAAAAAAAATTAAGGGAAAAATAGTGCTTAATCGAAAGCTCAAAATCATCTTTATGGGAACTCCCGAGTTTGCTGTCCCTTCCCTGAAGGAATTAGACAAAAACCACTATGATGTAACATTAGTCGTAACGCAGCCTGATCGGCCCAAGGGACGAGGCCGTAAAGTAATTTCTCCTTCCGTTAAAGAAACTGCAACAAGTTTAGGATATGAAGTAATCCAGCCTGTATCTATTAAAACAGATAATTTTAAAGAAATTATACGAAAGCATAAACCGGATATATTTGTTGTAGCAGCATATGGTCATATTCTTACAAAAGATATACTTGAAATTCCGGAAATAGGTTCAATCAACATTCATGCATCGCTACTTCCAAAATATCGTGGCTCTGCACCAATCCAATGGGCTATTATAAACAGGGAAAGAGAGACCGGAGTAACAACAATGTTTATGGATGAAGATCTGGATACAGGAGATATACTTCTTTTTTCAAAATTAGAAATTGCCCCGGATGACACATCGGCAACGCTTCATGACCGTCTATCAAAACTTGGTGCAGATCTTCTTATAAAAACAATAAAAGCTATTGAGACCGAAGAGATAATTCCCATTCCTCAGGATCACAAAAAAGCTACATATGCACCATTACTTAAAAAGAACGATGGGCGTATAGATTGGAAAAAGTCTGCTGAAGATATTGAAGCATTTATACGAGGGATTACTCCATGGCCTGGTGCCTTTACGTTTTACGGCAATAAACGTCTCAAAATCTTTGCGGCCAGGCCGATCTTAATGGATAGCACGGCTGCTCCCCCTGGTACAGTAATAAAATGTTTTACAGATGAACTCAGGGTCGCAACGGGTAAAGGAGTTCTGTCTATTCTAAAAATTCAGGGCGAATCAGGCAAACAGTTGTATATTAAAGACTTTTTGCGCGGATGCTCAATACCTCCCGAAACAATTTTTGGATAAGGAACGTGGACGAATTAACTTCCCCAAGTAGGCGCACAGATTTAGATCGGGCAAAGATGGCCTGAAGCTGTGATGCATAGTTGGGGAAGTTATTTCGTCCACGTTCCTAACCATTCCCTGCTTGACTACTCAACCGAATACGAAACGAAATGGAGCTATATTTTTGGCGGATTATACACGCAATACTGCGTTATTTATATTAAATACTCTTGATAGAGGGCATAAAACTCTTGATAGAATATTAGACGAAGACATAACTGATAAAGAGCAATATCTTTCAAAAAGAGATCGTGCTTTGGTTAATGCATTGGTATACGGTGTTATCAGGCGGCGAGGTACGCTTGACTGGATAATAGACTATTTTTCCAATACCCGATTAAACGCAATAGATTCAAATATTTTAAATATTCTTCGTATCGGACTCTTTCAGGTAATTTTTTTAGATAAAATTCCGGTATCCGCTGCCGTAAATACATCTGTAGAAATGGCCAAGTCATCTACTTCGCCGAAAGTTGCTGGATTTGTGAATGCGGTATTGCGCAGTTCTGCAAAAGGTTATAAAAAAGTTCCCTTCCCTGATCGGGACAAAGATCCTGTAAAAGCATTATCAACAGCAAAATCATTTCCGGAATGGCTGATAAAAAGATGGCTTGATCGTTTTGGCTTAAAAGAAACCGAAGTGCTTTGCGATGCGGTCAATAATATTCCCCCCATAACTGTACGTACAAACAATTTAAAAATTTCCCGCGATGATTTGATAAATAAACTCGAATCAGACGTAGAATTAATTGATTATACAAGTTATTCTCCGGATGGAATTTGTTTTTTCAAACCAAAATTGCCTGTTTCAAAAATGAAAGCATTCAAAAGTGGCTGGTTTCAGGTTCAGGATGAAGCAGCCCAGCTTGTAACCTGTCTTTTGAATCCACAACCAGGTGAAACCATTTTAGACGCCTGTGCAGGCTTGGGTGGAAAAACAGGCCATATTGCTCAACTGATGAGAAATAAAGGCAAAATTGTAGCCATGGATAAAAATAATGAAAAACTTCTGCGGCATAAGTCTGAAATGAAACGACTGGGAATTTCAATTGTTCAAACCTGTGTACACAATCTAAACAAACCTTTTGACAAAAATTATATTGATGGATTTGACCGGATTCTATTAGACGCACCTTGCTCGGGGTTAGGCGTGCTGAGGAGAAATCCGGATATCAAGTGGTTAATGTCAAAAAAGAATTTAATACATTATAAAGAAAAACAAGTGAAACTTCTTGATATTTTATCGCACCTTGTTA
>DAOWEW010000228.1 GCA_030638305.1 Desulfobacteraceae bacterium | reverse complement strand
TGTCATTTTTATCTCGCTCATTATTTCCTCCACGTTCCTAAACACGACGGCCGCTCCATCTTAATTTGGTTTTCAAAACATCAAAATAGGGTCTGTCCGCCATAGTTATCATATTGATAGAATGTTGCCCTTTTTTCACAATAATAGTATCTCTTTCATTTATCTCAAGACCGGTCTGTCCGTCAAAAGTAAGCATAGTATCTGACGACTTTTTTTCAAGTATAATTTTGATGGATACTGATTCAGGAACTATTAAAGGTCGTATTGTCAGAGTAAAGGGACAAATAGGTGTCATTATTATTCCTTTTACATTCGGATGTATAATAGGCCCTCCGGCAGCAAGCGAATAGGCTGTAGAACCGGTGGGGGTTGCTACGATAAGGCCGTCAGCACTATAGGTGGTTAAATAGCAATCATTTATATATGTCTTTATATGTGCCAGCCTGGCAAGAGCTCCCCTGTTAATAACCATATCGTTCAGGACAGTTTCGCTGGCGATTTCTTTTTCTTCTCTAAAAACCTTTACAAGAAGGCGCATCCTGGGCTTTGTGGTAAAATCTTCATTCAAAATGGATTCAGCCACGGCAAACAGCCTTTCTTCTGTAATTTCTGCCAGAAAACCTACTTCGCCAAACTTTACGCCGAGTATGGGGATATTTTGTTCTCCTATCCAGCATACAGCGTTTAAAAAAGTCCCATCACCACCCAGAGCAAAAATACAGGAAAGATCCGATGGTGCAGAAGATTCACCCGGGATCGAAAATTTTCGAGGAGGAGAAGTTGTTTTCCTTACAACATCCATACTTTTTGATCGCAGCCAGTTTTCAAGTTCATCTGCCTTTTTTATAGCTCTTGCATCCGCCTTTACAACTATTCCTATCCTTTTCAAAATAAGCGTTAACTCCTTTTTGTAGTGAGCATTGAAACCTCAATTAATCAAATACTTGACTACTCGACCAATTGCGAATAAAGAGTACTAACAAATTAATGAAACGGCAAGAATTTTTGAAATAAATTTATAAGGAGCTTATTGTTATGAAGTGTAGTTTTAAGAAACCGCTTATTTGCTTAGTTGCAGTTATTTTGTACGGATTTTTTCTTATCTCATGCGGTGAATCTGAAAAGGGTTCCAATGCTTCCCATAAACCGGCTGAAACAATCAAGTTCGGTGTTGCAGGAGCGCACAGTGGAGATCTGGCATCTTACGGTGTTCCCTCTGTAAAAGCGGCAGAACTGGTAGTTCGGGATATTAATGCAAAGGGTGGCATTCTTGGGAGAAAGGTTGAATTATTAATTGAAGACGATGTCTGCAAGCCGGAAATAGCCACAAATACAGCCACCAAACTGGTTGCGGAAGGTGTTGACGTTGTTTTAGGGCATATATGCAGTGGTGCCACAAAGGCCGCTCTTGGTATTTATAAGGATTCCAACATTATTGTCATGTCTCCCTCCTGCACCAATCCTGCACTTACACAAAGCGGTGACTATCCTGATTTTTTTCGTACAATTGCTCCCGATAATGTACAGGCAAGACTTGAAGTTGATTTTGCAATAAATATTTTAAAGGTTGGAAAAATTGCTGTTCTTCATGACAAAGGCGATTATGGAAAGGGTCTTGCCGAGTTTGTAAAAAAATATTTGGAAGCTTCAGATAAAGCGGAAGTAGTATTATACGAAGGCGTTACTCCCGGTGCTATTGACTATTCTGCTGTTGTTCAGAAAATAAAGCATTCAGGCGCAAAAGCAGTTATATTCGGAGGATATCATCCTGAAGCATCAAAAATAATCAGCCAGATGCGGAAAAAAGGTATGGAAACAATATTTATTTCAGATGATGGCGTTAAGGATAATACGTTTATAAAAGTTGCTGGAAAATATGCTGAAGGTGTCTATGCTACAGGGCCGCTTGATACATCCAACAATCCAATGGCTATTGCTGCAATTGAAGCTCACAAAAATACTTATGGAACAGAACCGGGCGCTTTTTTTCTTAATGCTTATTCGGCGTCTTTATGTTTGCTGAATGCGATTCAAAAGGCAGGCACTACCAATTATAAAGCTATCTCAAAAGCACTTAGAACCGAATATGTAGATACACCGCTTGGTAAAATCAGCTTTGACGAGCGTGGTGATGCAATCGGGGCAGGATTTTGTATGTATCAGGTACAAAACGGAGTTTATGTTGAATTGAAATAGTATTAACTCCAATAACGGTTAACGGTTGATCAAAACATAAAACTGTGAACTGTAAACCGACAACCGTGAACTGACAACCGTTACGAAGTAAGCTTGTATAAATGGAATATTTTCTTGAACTTGTTCTTGGGGGGCTGACTCGAGGAAGTATATATGCTCTTATTGCTCTTGGTTATACCATGGTATATGGTATTATTGAGTTGATCAATTTTGCCCATGGTGAAATTTATATGATAGGTGCATTTACTGCCCTTATTTTTACAAGTGTTCTGACATTACTGGGTTTTAACGAGATTGCAGTAATTGTGCTGGCGTCTCTATTGGCAGTAATATATTCTTCGGCTTATGGCTATACCGTTGAAAAGATAGTTTACAAGCCACTTCGTCATGCTCCGCGCCTTTCACCTCTTATCAGCGCCATTGGCATGTCAATTTTTCTTCAAAATTATGTACTGTTGGCGCAAACATCCGATTTTCTGCCTTTCCCTGACCTTATTCCTGAATTTGAATTTATAAAGCCATACAGGTATATTATTAGTTCACCGGAGATAGTCATTTTGATTACCACCGCAACGGCTATGATTTTACTGACTTTGCTGATCAAATTTACCCGGATAGGAAAGGCTATGCGCGCAACAGCCCAGGACAGGCATATGGCCATGCTTGTTGGGGTAAATGTTAACCGTGTAAGTTCTTTAACATTTATTATCGGCTCCGCATTAGCCGCACTGGGTGGAGTTCTGATTGCCTCCCATGTTGGTCAGATAAATTTTTATATTGGTTTTATCGCAGGAATAAAAGCTTTTACCGCTGCCGTGCTTGGCGGAATAGGCAGTATTCCAGGCGCTGTTTTAGGCGCACTTGTTCTCGGGATGACAGAAAGTTTTGCAACCGGTTACATTTCAAGCGATTATGAAGATGTTTTTGCTTTTGGATTACTTGTGCTGATTCTTATATTCAGACCTGCCGGCATTCTTGGGCGGGTTACAACTAAAAAAGTATAATGATTAAATTTCAAGAAATAAAAAAATCGTTTCTTGTTTCTATCTGGTTTATGTTTTTGACATTTCCTATAATGGTAATCCGTGTCAATCCTGTAGAGAAAATTGTTGAATGGCGCTGGAAAAACATGATTATTGTAGGAATCGGCAGTTTTTTGCTTTCCTTTGTCTGGCGTTATATGCTGAAAAAAAAGGAAGCCGGGGCAAAACAAGCTGAAACCGGGAAAACAGACAAAGCTTTTTTCATTCAAAGGATATCGGAAAAACCGGGATCCTATATTCCTTTGCTGACAAGCTTAACTATCATCACCGTTGCTTTTCCTTTTATTTTTTCCATGTATCAGACCAGTATAATGACAACCGCTTTAATGTATATTGTTCTTGGTCTGGGCCTTAACATCGTGGTGGGTCTTGCAGGGCTGCTTGATCTTGGGTATGTTGCCTTTTATGCCGCAGGCGCTTATAGTTATGCGTTGCTGAACCACCATTTTGGCCTTGGTTTCTGGTCAGCACTCCCCATAGGAGCTGTTTTGGGCTTTATTCTTGGGATACTCCTTGGTTTTCCGGTGCTGCGTTTGCGAGGTGACTATCTTGCCATTGTCACCCTTGGGTTTGGAGAAATAATCAGACTTGTATTGGAAAACTGGAATGAATTCTCTTTTGGCCCAAGCGGCATTGCCAATATTGACAGGCCGGGTTTTTTCGGTATCCAATTCTCTCTTCAGGCCGCAACCATATATCTTTATTTTCTTATGATCGGTCTTGTTATATTTACAATTATTGTAGTTAACAGGTTGCAGAATTCAAGAATAGGCAGGGCCTGGATAGCTTTGAGAGAGGACGAAACAGCATGCCAGGCCATGGGAATTGACAAAACCAAGACAAAGCTGAGTGCCTTTGCACTTGGTGCAACATGGGCCGGAATGGTTGGTGTAATATTTGCCGCCAAAACTACTTTTATTAATCCCGCAAGTTTTACCTTCCTTGAATCAGCCATGATACTTTCAATCGTAGTACTGGGAGGTATGGGTTCGATTTTCGGTGTTATTATCGGAGCTTTAATCCTGATACTTCTGCCTGAATATCTCAGAGCTTTTTCTGACTACAGAATGCTGCTTTTCGGGGCCATTATGGTAATTATGATGGTCTTTCGTCCTCAGGGTATAATTACCAATGTACGCAGGACATACAAATTTAATGGTGGGGTTAAAGATTTTGGTAATCATTCACCACAGAGTGCGCAAAAAACGCAGGAGATGACAAAGACAGGTAACTAAAATTACAGAAGCAGTCATTGTGGCAACGACGGCAGTCTATCAAGAGCTCGGTTCCGGTCTAACGAAATCAGCCTGTGAAGTATGTTTAGGAACGTGGACGAAATAACTTCCACGACTATGCATCATAGCTTTAGGTCATATTTGCCCGATCTGAAATCACAAAAATCTTGAAATAGCTCGCTATTCCTTCAACTTGTGTGCTTTTAGATCGAACAAACCTGACCCAAATCTATGCGCCTAATTGTGGAAATTATTTCGTCCACGTTCCTTCGCGTATGGTGGAAAAGAAAGGTAATAATCAAACCAGCAATTTTCGATTGCAGCCGGAAGGCCTTAAAATAGTGCGGTAAGGATTTCATCTTTCGTAAACTTTTTCTTGAATTTAATGCAAAAACAGTGACTTTTACTGGAACGGCTGTACAATAACGTATTAAAAGGACTGGATTATTATACCGATGAATACAGTAAAAAAACGAAAAAAGTTTAGACTCTAACCAAAATTCAAGAGATCAAAGATGTTAGCACCTATATTATTATATATCCTTGTTGCGCAATTTGGCACAAAAGCGTTCTGGTCTAAACTGATAGCTCTACCGCGCAAGATATTCGACAATCTTTTTATGCTAATTGCAAAGATAGTAACAATTGGTTTAATTGTTATATTTATCGTTCATATAATAGAAATAAGGGATGATAAAATAGTATCTTTAGAACCTATTACTGTGCCGCTAGAATACATAGAAAAATATGGAATTTCCGAACAAAGCTTGACAAATCTTCTGATTGAAAAGTTAAGATTCATCGACACGTATGTATCGACACGAAGATCAGGTCATGAGTTTACAGTTGTTGATTCGGCTAAGGAAAGTGAAACAACTTTTAAATATCAGGGAACTAGTATTCCATTAAATTTATTATATTCATTTTTTTTAAGATATGTTTTAATGGTTGAACATAAGGTGATCAATGGCAGCGTCATAGAAGTTGGCGGGAAAATATGTGTGATGATCCGTCTTGTTGGTGAATCGGGTGAAACCTTTTGGTTTCCAAAAGAAAACTTTAAAGATATTAAGAGTAGATATACCAAAATCACTACCGAAATCACTGAATATTGCTACGAACAAATAGATTCTTACCGTATGGCATTATATTTTTTTCAAAAACATCGTGGTGTTATAGTTAAAAATGGCAAAAAAACAATGTCTGTTAAAGATATTAAGAACTTGCGTGCGTTTTATGAGGACTTAGAAAAGTCAAAAAAACAAACCGACGATATAATCAAAAAAACGCCTAATGATTTCTGGGCATTAAATCTTAAAGGTTTAATCTTTTTGGAACTAGCTAACTTAGCTGATTACCCAAACTTAAACAATAAAGTTTTTATTACCGAATGTTATAAAGATGCTCTTAAATATTTTAATAAATCAATCGCCATGGCGGAGAAGGAAAAAAAACCATTCCCGCCCCCACATACTGGTATGGGGCATGTTTATTATGAACAAGAAAATTTTATTGAGTCTTTTTCTAAATATAATGAAGCTATTGAAAAAAAAGATGATGATGTCAGGGCATATTTAGGAAAAGCAAATAGTTTTCTGCGATTTTTTTTGGAAAATAATAAAGAAAAACAAGGTGAGTTTCTAATAAAAAAGAATTTCTTTTTCGACGATTCCAAGAGTGCTCAAGAAGTCCTCAACAATCCTATTCAAACTCAAACATATGCAATTGATTTTTATAAGGATGCAAAAAAACAATTTAAGAAAGGTGAGCAAAAAAGAAGTAAGGTTACAGAATCTTTAGTCCAGCTTGATGAAATTGTTAACATATTGAAAAAAGGTGAAAAAATTTATAACAACAAAAAAAGAAAATTAGAAGATTTAATTGAATGTCTTATTAAAAACAATCCAATTTAAAAACAGGCCATTACTTTCACATAACGGCAGGTCGGTATTTTTTCGACATGCTGATTAAAATATTATCTAAAACAAAGTTTGTCAGGATTACAGAGTTAGTGCGATATAGTCAGATTCAAATCTACAAAAGGTTTTGCACCGAGGAGGATTAAAAAATGAAACTGCCAAAGGCCAAAAAACCTAAATCCGATCAACTCTTTTCAGGAACTTTAGCTGGAATATTCGCCAGAAGAAATGGCAACACCTTTCCTTCTTTTGTCATTCTTTTTTTGCTCTTAGCTATTATATCAATCACAGCTTTGGGATGTGCCGGTCCAGCAACTCCAAAGGACTTTTTAAAAATTGTTCAGGCGGTAAATGACACGGCGTATGATGTTTTAAAGGGCAATCGCATGACTGCTAACGTTACTATTAAAGAAAATGAAAAGATATTTACATTTACTACGCCGTCAAGAATTAAGGAAAAGGATTCTCATCTCGACTATGCAGGTAAGTCCTGGTTGTGGGATTCTTGTTTCCATGTCATGATCTTGGCAGAAGAAGAACCGGAAGTTGCTAAGGACGAATTACGTTCTGTATGTGCTCACCAGCGGGAAGACGGTTTTATACCGCATATGAACTATTGGGAGGGGGATGGGAAGGTTCCTCCCGAGTGGGCCAAAGAAAAAGGGCTTAAAGAATTTTGGAGCAAGGAGGATAGCTCAGATATTACCCAGCCTCCTATTCTGGCTCTTGCCTTGAAGGAAATTTATGATAAAACAGAAGACAGTGCTTATTTGAAGGAAATGTTGCCAAAACTAGAAAAATACTATGATTATCTCCACGATAAACGAGATCCGGAAAAAGATAGTCTTATTTCCATCTTGCACCCCTGGGAAAGCGGCTGGGATAATTCCCAGAGATGGGACCCTGTCCTGGGACTTCCTCGCAACAAAGGTTCTGTTGAACGTTCTGATATTGATGAAAAGAAGATAGCGGTATTTATAAGTAATGTAAATAATGGCTGGGATGAGGCGGCTATCTTTGCTGAAGGGAAATTTAATATCGAGCCTGTGGACTTTAATGTTCTTTATTGTCTTAACATAAAAATCCTTGGTGATTTGTTCTCAGAGATTGGACGTGATGACAAGGCGCGTAAATTCAGCAAGCGCATGGAGGCCACCAGAGAAGCTATTTTCAGCAAAATGTGGGATGACGATAACTACATGTACGTTGACCTGTTCGGAAAAGACGATCGTAAGTCTAAGATCAAAGCCGCCAGCATGTTCTATCCGATGATGCTTGATGGTGAGAAGAATTTTAAGCACCTTATAGAAAAACATCTTTTAAATCCCGACGAATTTGCCTCACCGTACGGAATTCCAACAACTTCACGAGATGATCCAACCTATGATCCTGATGCGTACTGGAGGGGGAATATATGGCATAACGTCAACTATTTTGTCGTTAGAGGACTAAACAAAGTCTACCAGGAGCATGGATTTTCGCTTGCTGAAAAAGCCAAAATTTATATCATAATTTCCTCTTATATCACCTTGTATCACGGTGGTTCCTCTGAGTACTTTAATCCCGAGACCGGAAAAGGATATGGTGTTAAATCATTCGGCTGGAATGGCATAGTAAGAAAAATGTTTTCCTTTGTAATAAGATGCAAATAGTGTAACGCATAAAAACATGGCTCATGGGGCAAATCGTGTGGGCCATGAATTTTTACTACGCCTATTGCCTGCCGGGAACAAGGTTCCAGGCACGCTTGATTGGCACTTTCACATATCTCGCCCCCATGAGCCAAAAGTTCTTAGAGCCTGTTTGAAGTTGAAAACTGATGAAATGGCTGCAACAGCGTGAAAATGGTTACATTTTTCCAAATTTTCAGCCAATAGGCCAGCTATTAAACTCAAATTTAAAAAAATTTGACCTCATTCTCACACTTTTTCGCTTCAATTTCCTTTCCTGGTTTTCAAACAAGCTCTTAGGAAAAAAGCGAAAATTTTAACCGCAGGAATGCGCAGTTTTCGTTCAGCCACTGAATAATATACCTATTTTGTATCCTGTGATGCCGGCCATCTTTGATTGATCTTCATTGGCAAAACTCTTGAAATAGCTTGCTATCCTCCAGGTTTTGTTCAATCAGGGTAACGGCAAAAATAAATTATCCAAAGCAGGTAATGATTGAATTCTATTTTGTAAATATCAGAAGGAAGAAACAAGAATGGTTCCTATTCTGGAAGTGAAAGATTTAACCATGGATTTTGGCGGTCTGCGGGCTCTGGACCACCTTGATATGAATGTAGTTGAAGGAGAAATAACGGCCATTATCGGTCCGAATGGGGCAGGCAAAACAACTTTTTTTAACTGTATAACCGGAATATATAATCCAGTCGAGGGAGAAATATTAATTTCACCTCCAGGGAAAAAACGTAAGAAAATAAATGGATTAAAACCAAATCGTGTCACAAAAAAAGGTATAGCGCGTACTTTTCAAAATATCCGCCTGTTTTCTAATATGACTGTTCTGGAGAATGTTATGATCGGACGCCATTGCCGTACTTCTTCGGGTATTATTGGCGCTATATTAAGAGGCAGGTCAACAATTAAGGAAGAAAAGGATGTGGTTGATTTCAGCTACAATATTTTAAAAAAAACAGGCATTTCGCACTTTGTTAATGAGTTTGCAAAAAATCTTCCTTACGGAGCACAAAGGCGTCTTGAAATAGCAAGAGCAATGGCTACTGAACCTTTTCTGCTTCTTCTGGATGAACCGGCAGCCGGAATGAATCCCCGTGAAACCAGGGAACTTGACGAACTGATAACCAGGATACGAAACAAAGACAATATTTCCATACTGATGATTGAGCATGACATGAAGTTGGTGATGAGCCTGTCCGACAGGATATTTGTTATGGATTACGGAAGAAAAATTGCACAGGGGACACCCTGTGATATAATCAATAATCCAATAGTAATAAAAGCCTACCTTGGTGAGGATTTTGATAGGATATGTACAAAAAAACAGAAAAAATAATAATTTTAATAATTTTTTCAGAAGCAGGAAAGAAGAATATTACAGTAGCTCTGACCTTTAACCCTGAGACTCGCATGTCAACAACAACGACTGAGGCGTTAATATCGCAGACTTTTTCTGAAACAGCTATTTTTTAATAATCTTTTATGATATAATATTTGAATAAAAAAACCTCTTTTTTTGTTATTTCTACCAAAGAAAGAAACTCACGCATTTTTAACTTCATAAGATTTTTCGCTTCGCTCGAAATGACGATTTTGGATAGTTTTTGTTGAAGCGCTATATAAATATTTCAAAACAGGAGAAAAACCATTTCTCACAGATCAGCAATAAAGGTTGCCTTTTGGTTTTATAACTTAATCTGGGAAATAGTTATACCGGTACTTAGATTAAACAAACGTCTTGCCGGAGGATATGATCAGAGGATACTTAAAAAAAAGTTACCAAAAGCGGATCTGTGGATTCAGGCTGCTTCAGTTGGTGAATCATATCTGGCATGTGAAATCCTGAAAACTTTAAGGCCGTTATATCCAGTCAAGGCTATAGTAACGACCAATACTCATCAGGGATTAGAAATCCTTGAACGATCAATTATAGATATTAGCAAGGATCACAGAGAACTAAGCGTATCTGTTGCGTACTTCCCTTTTGACAAGCCGTCTGTTATGAAACAAGCTGTGAGGCAGGTCTGCCCCAAAATTATGGTACTTTTGGAATCTGAAATCTGGCCGGGCCTTCTATCTGCGTTAAAACAACATGGTTGTATAACCATTATTATGAACGGCAGAATAACTCAGCAAAGTTTGAGGAGGTACCTTGCATGGCCCTCAATATGGCGAACTATCAGACCGGATAAAATTTTTGCTGTATCTGAAAAGGATGCGAACAGATTTGCTAAATTATTTGACCTTAATAATGTTAATGTTATGCCGAACATAAAATTCGACCGCATAGGCTATAATGCTGAAGGTCTGCATGATACGACAAACCCCCTTGAAACAATTATAGCACCTGGCACGAATTTAATAATATTAGGGTCTGTCAGACAAGAGGAGGAACCTGCGGTTGAAAAAATTATCCTTGCTATACGGCGCAGGCAACCCAATACTGTTATTGGGTTGTTTCCAAGACATTTGCAAAGAATAACGTACTGGGAAAATGCCTTGAATCGCCTGTCAATTCCCTTTATATTGCGTTCAAATGCAAAGACTTATGTTCGGCCAGGCACGCTTATATTATGGGATACATTCGGCGAGCTGAATTTTGCATACCGGCATTCAAAAGCAGCTTTCGTTGGCGGAAGTTTATCGCCTCTCGGTGGACAAAATTTTCTGGAAGCTTTAACCAGTGGAGTCGTCCCTGTTATAGGCCCATCCTGGGAAAACTTTTACTGGGTAGGCGATGAGATAATAAAACACGGTTTTGTGCGTATTGCTTCGGACTGGAGGGAAGTCGCTGATATCCTGATAGAAAACACAAAAAAGCCTTCTTCATATGAAGAGGTGTTTAACAAAGCTCTCGTGTATCTAAAAAAGTGCCAGGGTGGTACAGCCCAAGCATGTAATATTATAACAGAAATTCTAAATAAAAAAGATAGGGAACTTTTCTGCGATGAATAAACTTTCAATATGTTATGGCATAATTCCGGCGCGTTATGGTTCCAGTCGTTTTCAGGGCAAACCGCTGGCCATGATACTTGGAAAACCCATGTTCTGGCATGTTTATGAACGCGCCAGAAAATGTCCGGAACTATCCCAAATCGTACTGGCCACAGATGATGAACGGATTGTTTCAAGCGCAAAATTATTAAACGTACCTGTTGTTATGACACGTAATGACCACATAAGCGGCACTGACCGCGTGCTGGAAGCAGCAGAAAAACTCCGTGTACCTGAAAACGCAGTTGTTGTTAACATACAGGGAGATGAACCCACACTTGAACCGGCTATGCTTAGCGAGCTGGTACAACCCTTTGAATCGCCGGACATTCATGTTACCACTCTGGCAAGAAAAATTCATTCAAAGGAAGCTGAAAATCCTGATCTTGTCAAAGTCGTCTTTGATAGAGATCATAAAGCTCTATATTTTTCACGTTCGCCTGTGCCTGCAAATCGCAATGGCAAGAAAAACGAGATGTATGGTCACATCGGTTTGTATGCCTTCCGCATGAAAATTTTAAGACAATTTGTTCTTCTTGGTCCGAGTCGTCTTGAGGTCATTGAAAAGCTTGAACAGCTACGCCTGCTTGAAAACGGAATTTCAATACGTGTTGTAATAACAAATTACAGATGTATAGGCGTAGA
>DAOWEW010000055.1 GCA_030638305.1 Desulfobacteraceae bacterium | reverse complement strand
GGTTCACTCATCCTACTCAATACCAGAGTCGTCCAGATACGAGGCGCAAGGCATTCATCTCTTTGTAGACGAAGCGATACCGTCACAACCCTCTGGATGTCATGGAAGTTCTTGGCTTGGTTAGCTATGTCGAAATACACTGGCGAGGTGGTCACAGCATCTGCATTTTGGGATGATTATTTTTGTCAAACTGCCTAACTTAACAACTGGTTCGAATTATGGGGTCCATTATAATTTGATCGGTAATTCAGGAAGACATAAGAACAGTTGCCATCCACTATTTGGTTTTGAATTTCCTTCATCAGCCAGTAGAGGAGACCGTATTCGGCGCGTGTACCGGTGATAATGCAAATCTGTCTCATTTATTTTTCTTTTTTATCGTGCGCTTAAGGAACGTGGACACAATAAGGCTGAAATCCTGATCTTATATGCCCCTTCTCTTGCTAAAACTTTTCTGCGTTCAACCTTCCTGATGTCCGAAAGAATATTTTTATCAACGTATTCTTCATACTGCTTCATCTCTTTGGATTCCATCTCATACCTTTTCCCATTCAAATCCGGCAATATTTCTGTCTTCCTTATCAAATTCCACCCCGATTAGATATATTTCCAGCTCCTTTTGCCTGAATTTTTCATGATATCCTTTTGCTTTAATCTGTTTTAATGCACTACCTGCAGAGCGTCTATTATCAATTACTTTGAACTCTATGATGTAAACAAGATTGTTCATTCTAACAGTCAAATCAATTTGCCCCTTATTTGTGACATCTTCCGCAGTAACCGCAAGTCCCAATGCAGTAAAATAACAGTAGAAAATTGATGCGTAATAGCCTTCGTAACCGGCAAGCCGGTTTTTGCGGTACCAGTCATGCGGGATTGAAGCGAAAAACGCCTGGAAAATATCCTTCAATGCATCAATGTCAACATTTTTTAGCGCATAGTAAACCCCTTTTTGATTTTTTGCCTTGGCAACAGGGGTATCAGTCAGATAATTGAGAATATAGTTTGAAAGACTCGCCTTTACTTCCCGATTCGGATAGCAAAGCATATAAAACATTTCACCGCCCAGATCTTCTGTTTGTTCAATGGTTAGATATCCGGTCTGAAACAAGAGAGTTTCCAAAGTAATGTTATCTACGTCAAAACTACCCAGTAATTCTTCACTAACTTCAATTTTTTCCAGTTCCGGCACCAAATACTGCCGATCTTGTATCAGCTTGATTAAAAAAGAGGGACTGCCGGTTTCGAACCAGTAGTTCTTAAAAACTCGAGTATCTAAATAGAGCAGTACATCATATGGATTATAAACCTTTTCGCCCAAAAAGTTATAACCGTCATACCAGTTTCCAAGCTGCTCAAAATCAACTCCGTTTAGATAATCCGCAAATATATGTTTGATCTCCTTTTCCGTATATCCGCATAGCGTGGCATATCGTTTATCAAGTGTAATGTCTTTCAGATTGTTAAGACCGCTAAACAAACTAACTTTACTAAACTTGCTCACACCTGTTAACAATGCAAACTTTACATAAGCATCGCTGTCTTTAATAACAGAGTAAAGATTCTTTAAACCCTCCCGAATATCTATAGCAATATCCGGTTTTTCTATATTATCCAGAATAGGTTTGTCATATTCATCCACCAGAATAACAACGCGCTGGTTATATTTGGCGCTGAGCTGTTGTATCAGCTCCCTGAATCTAAGGTGTATACTGTCTTCCGTGAGTTTAATGCTATTGCTTAAAGCATGGTTGTTCAGAATGGATTGGATGGTTTTATCCAATATATTTCTGCTTTCAAAAACACCTCCGCCAAAACTGATATCAATTACCGGATATTCAACATCCCAATCCCAGTTTTTTTCCAGATAAAGGCCCTCAAAAAGCTCTTTTTGACCTGAAAAGGCAGATTTCAACGTGCTTACCAGGAGTGATTTTCCAAAACGGCGTGGACGGGACAGAAAATAATATTTTCCTTTCTTAACCAGATCACCTATCAAAGCTGTTTTGTCTACATAGCAATATTTTTCCTTGATGATTTCTGAAAATGTTTGAATACCGATTGGAAGTTTCATTTTAATTTACCAAATTATTTGAGGCACTCTTTGCGCTTTTTCTACTTGGCTCTAAAGCAAGATTTTTTTGACATGATAGTTTTTGCATCTCTTTGATATTAATTTCCGAATAGGAAACTTAATGAGCACAGCCCACATATATAAGGCACGATTCATTGACCCGATCAGCGCTAATCCCCTGTCAAGATAATTATCAGGAACCTGGTTCGGCAATATACCGCTGCTGTTATAATAATATGAAATATTCTCCATAACATTCCGAAGCCGAAACCGAAGAAGTTTTCTGACGTCTTCATCGTCAAGGGACCGGGATTTCAAGTGCTTTTCAAAAAACAAAAAGCGACTGTAGTTCATAAGAATTCGGCTTTTCGTGAGAGAGTCGTGTCCCCTTCGAAAGTAGGACACCACTTTCGGTATGGAAACAATCGCCCCGAGCTGTCCGAGTCTCGCAAAAAAGTCGGTATCCTCGCATCCATGAAAAAATCGGTTATCGAACCATCCGATTCGCTCTCCATCTGATCTCCGAAATATCGTGGTGTGTGGAACGGGATCCACGTCGTTACGCAGGACAGCTTTATAACCGTCTTTTAGAATAAAATAATTCTGTTTATCTACATTGAGCCTGGACAGTACTCGTTCACCGGTTGGATTGCCTTCTGCATCAATGACCTCCCTATCACCGACGGATAACACTGTCCCCGGGTATTGACAAAAAGCCTCATATAATTTTTCAAGCCGATCAGAGGGCATTAAATCATCATCGTCTTGATAGGCAATGAACTCTCCTTTTGCCAAACGACCACCCGTGGTACGGGCAGCCGCAATGCCTTGATTCTTCTGCCAATAATAACGGACTTTTTCTCCGTAGCTTGCCATCAACTCGGGCGTTCCATCTGTTGAACCATCATCAAGAACGACTATCTCAACCGGTTCATAGGTTTGGGCAAAAACGGATTCCATGGTCTGAGACAAAAGGTGTGCCCGATTATGGCAACAAATAAGAATGGAAATAAGAGGTTTATTCAATTTAAGATTGCCGTACAAGTGTTTCTTTTATAATTCTTTGTGCGAAGTGGAGTCCTCTACGCACCGGGGGAGGAGCATATTGATAACCAAAACTCTTAAAAACAACCAGATAGGAGATGAAACGCTTAATGCGTGATTTGGCTTTGCTGGCAAAAGTGTAATTTATGCCTGAAAGAAATCGCATCGCTTCCTTTCTTAGTATTGACTGATCGAAACGAGCTAAATCACACATCAACTCAATCAACAGCACCGAGTCCTCACACCATTCACTAATCCTAGCCGAAAAGGTCAGCTCTTCCGGATGTTTGCGAAAGCTCGCCTTTACATTCTCAACGTCCACCCTGCCAAATCTGGCTCCGAGCTGGACTTCTGCGAATACGTCCTGTAACATATTGTTTTTAGACGAGAATCCGCCGATGTCCATCAATTTCTTCGTATTAAATAATGTACTGCAGAGATATAATGACGTTTTGCAGGCAAACCAGGCTCTGAAAAAATCTTCGGTTGATAGTCCGACAGCCATATTAGGGTATTGCCTGAGTACCAAGCCAGTAGGATCAATTACGCGAGTTCCGGTTCTTATGATACCAATGTCGGTACCATAGTGAGCGGCCTCCATGCAGACTTTGACAAAATCGGGGTCAATCAAATCATCATCGTGCAGCAACAGAAAGTAGGCGCCTTGTGCCTGGTCTAAGCAAAAATTGAAGTTGTTGTTGGGTCCGATATTCACATCATGTCTATGATATCGAATTCGCGAGTCATTAAAACCTTTGACAACCGTACCCGTGGCGTCACTGGAGCAATTATCAGATATGATGATTTCCAGATTTGGATAGGTCTGGTTCAGTGCGCTTTTGATCGCCTCTTTCAAGTAACCATCAGCCCGATTGTACGTGGGTATGCCAATTGAAACTAACGGATAATTCATATTTGTTTCCTTTAGGAACGTGGACGAAATAACTTCATCAACTATGCAGCATAGCTTCAGGCCGCCTTTGTTTGATCTCAAATCTCAAAAATCTTGAAGTAGTGTAGAATTTCCAATCAGTTCGGCCAACTTCTGAACTTCTTTTGTCAGATTGAACTCTTCTCGTATAATGGTTCTTCCTCTCCTGCCATTTTTTTTACGTTCATTGTCGGATAACTTTGACATAGTCTCAATGGCTTTTGCCAGGTCCTCGACGTTTGCTGCCCCTACCAGCGTACCGGATCCATCTTTGACAAGCTCCGGAACGCCGGAAACTCTTGTCGAAATAACCGGAATTTCCAAAGCCATTGCCTCCATAAGAACTACCGGAATTCCGTCCATGGTGCCCATTTTATCAACAACACAAGGCAAAACAAAAAGGTCGGCAGAGTTCAGAAGATTTATGGCCTCAGTTTGTTCGAGAGCCCCAAGCAAATGAACTGACTCCTCTATACGATATTCTGACAATAGTTGCTCCAATCCTGACCTCTCTTCTCCCTCTCCGATAATTTCGCATATAAAGTCAAAATTTGATTTTTTACTTAAAACATGACAAGCCTGAATAAGATACTTAAACCCCTTTTGTTCAACCAGTCTTCCTATGGCCAGGATGTAAAACCTTCTTCGCTTCTTCTTGGGCCAAGGCGTAAGGGTTTGCAAATTTATGCCGCAGTGAACAATTCTCAAATTGCCGGGTTTAATTGCCGGATATTTTCTTAGGATGTATTTTCTATTGTATTCGGAGATGCATGAAACGAACTTTGCACGGTTAAATTTTTCTTCCATCAAGTCTGCCCTCTGGGGGAGAAAAATGACGTGAGCATGAATC
>DAOWEW010000046.1 GCA_030638305.1 Desulfobacteraceae bacterium | reverse complement strand
TTAAGTCAATCTTTATTGTCCCCAATTTGAGCAATATTCATCCTAATTTGAGTGATTTACATGACTACGAAATCACACCCAAAAGTCATGTTTATCTTATGATATCATTAAGTTAACCACAAATTGGTTCAGGAACTTCAGCTTAATAATTTCAACAGGTTACCTGCTCCCCCAAATCTTTTATAATCAGAAAAAAATTATGACAACAGATAATGCTGGCGTTACTACCCACAGGATAAAATGGTGTGATCTGAAGTGCGAATACTCCGACTTCGCAAAGCTGGAGGCAATGGACGGAAGTTGCCGGACTTTTCAGTTTTTATGGTGCAGCAGGTTGAAAAAACATGTTACAAAAAATTCGCCATGTGAAGTATTATTCGGAAAGAAAAGGCCGACTACCGGATGGTAATATGAAATTGTCAAGCGATAAAAAATTTATATATTACTGGCTTCCTTTACTGATTTACTGTCTTTTGATTTTTATTCAGTCTTCTTATCCTTCCCCTGAAAAGATCCAAAACTTTAACCTGTCTTATATTGACAAGCTCATCCATTTTGCAGTTTATGCCATCCTTGGAATGCTTTTTTTCAGGGCATTCAGGACACAACGCTTCAAAGAAAATATAAATATGGTGATAGCGCTCAGCATATTATCATCATCTCTTTATGGTATGAGTGATGAAATTCACCAGTATTTTGTGCCATACAGAGATGCTGATATAGTAGATTTTTTTGCAGATGTGATGGGCAGTATTTGCGGAGTATATATTTTCAAATTTATTAAAAAATAAACCACCTGCCACGTTCCTTATTCAAAACACTATCCCTGCATATCCTACAAAACTATCGCTCGGCCTTTTATCATAACTTGTCGCATAAACTATAGCATCTGCATGATCAGCGCCAAGCTGTTTTGCGGTGGCAATTGCTGTTGCTGCGGCTCCGGAGCAGCAGGCATTCCGGTGTTTTAAGGCTTCGCTTATAACTCTGTCCGGATCCATTCCGACCATAATATCAATTATTTTTTTATCATTAATCTTGCGTACCCAGTCAACCGCTGAACAACCGATTCCTTCGGGCATAAAACCATAGTTCAAACCATAATGTGTAAGATCGGTTGATCCAATAACTTTTATATGCAAGCCCAGCCTGGTTGAAATATCTGCGGCCGCTCTTCCTATCTCAAGAGATTGCTTTACAGGAGGTACACCCACAGGTACAATTTTAACATCGCCAAATAAATATTTTATAAAAGGAAGCTGGAGTTCTATTGTATTGTCTTCTGTAAAAGATTCCGGGGTTTCTACATTGAAGTTGAATTTTTTAACAAGTTCTCCTGCGAGCTCTTCTTCTATCGCAAGATTACCAAACGGAGTTTCCCATGCCCCTTCTTTCATGATATAGCAGGGATGTCCATGCCCCAGATGCATTCCAAAAATTACAAAAACATCGGGCACATCTCCTTTTTTAAGGTAATTTATTACATTGCAGGCAATGCTGCCCGAAAAATACCATCCGGCATGGGGTACAATTCCTCCTGTTAACTTGTTTTTTGATGAAGGGCGAAAAGTAGCATCATTAAGGAAATTATTTATTTCTCTCTCGCATTCTGAAGCGCCGGCTGGATACCAGCTTCCCGCAAGTATGGCTTTTCTGACTTTCATATATTCCCCCATCTTTTTTTTGAAAAAGATTATAACTTAAAATTAGCTAATAGCCATTATAGTGCCTGAACGAAAGAAATTATTGCCTGTTTTGCGCCGGCCCGTTTTTGCGGGTGACTATTCCGCGCAGCAAGCGGCCCAATATGTCTGCGCCTGTAATGACGCGTTTTTCAGTACTCCAGAGAAGTATGATGTCATGATCAATGACATCATCGCCTGAATTCTGTGGATATACTTTCAACTGCCATATTACTTTTTTAAGCGGAAGGTTTATATCCTTTACAATAATTGGCCGGTGACAATAGGTATAGGGATTGAATTGCGACCCTTTAAATAATGCTCCCCGAATAAAACCGTCCGAATCTAAAACAAAACGGGGTTTTCCCGATTGATCGTTGATTATCACCCATTTTTTTCCTGACAACTGAATCATTTGAATAAAAGAGTCTGAAGGCAGTTTTTTGAATTCAGGAAAGACAGGTATGCCGTCTTCCATGTTTAGAGTAATTATGCTTTTTGGATCAACAGTCTCTCCTTCCGCCACAATAGCTAAATCATTCATGTCCAGAAAATTAATCGCTCCTGTACCTTCCACTTTTCCGATATCTACCTCGTTGGCTTCCATATGCCTTTTGATTACTTCCCTGAGATCGCGTTCACGGAAATATTGGACCCCCTCCGGGCCGATCCACCAATCAAGAAACTTTGCCACGGGTTTGGCCACGACATACAGTATAATCTGGTAAAACTTCAATACCGGCGACAGCATAGCAGCCATGCGTATAGCATTTCTGGAGAAGTATGCCTGGGGAAGAATTTCGCCAATAAAAGTTATAACAACAGTCGAAAACACAAATGCGCTAATACCGGCAAGTACGGAATTTGAGAGAAGTGTCAACAAAACGTTAATGCCAACGTTTCCCCACAGGATTGTTGATAACAAGAAGTTTGAATCCTTCCTTAATTCGAGAACTTTTGATGCATCCTGATTACCAGTCAATGCCTTGACTTCCAGACGAAG
>DAOWEW010000126.1 GCA_030638305.1 Desulfobacteraceae bacterium | reverse complement strand
CTAACACCCTAAATAACTTTTATATTGGAGATAACATGTCGGAAAAGCCTTTGGTAGCAAAGCGTATAAGGAAAAACTTCGGCAAGATAAGAAAAATTGTTGAAATACCGGATCTTATCGGTATGCAACGAGAATCATTTGGTCGTTTTTTACAAATGGATATTTCTCCGGAAAAACGTAAGGATATCGGGCTCCAGGCAGTATTCAAGTCTGTTTTTCCGATAAAAGATTTTACCGGAAGTGCTTCCCTTGAGTTTGTATCATACAAATTTTCCGCGATTAAGCACAGCGTTGAGGAGTGTATACACAGAGGTATGACATATGAGATACCTGTACGTATTACGGCCAGACTTGTAGTATATGATTTAGACAAAGATACGGGAGTTTCTAATATTCGAGATATAAAAGAACAGGAAATTTATTTTGGTACTATTCCCATGATGACCGAAAAAGGCACCTTTATAGTAAATGGGACAGAACGGGTTGTTGTCAGTCAGCTTCACCGTTCATCCGGGGTGTTTTTCGATCACGATAAGGGAAAGACGCATTCAAGCGGCAAAATTATATACAAATCCAGAATCATTCCGGTGCGAGGCTCATGGATAGATTTGGAGATAGATCATAAAGATATCGTTTATATCAGGATTGATAGAAGACGAAAGTTTCCTGTTACGATTCTTTTCAAAGCATTTGGATATACAACAGAAAATCTGCTTGACTATTTTTATGAAACTGAAAAAATAGTTGTTAACAAGAAACTTTTTTTCAAGATTTTCAATGAAAATCATCTTATTGGACAGCGCGCAAGCAGTGATGTTTCAGATCCTGAAGATGGCACCGTTATCGTCAAAAAAGGGCGCATGTTTACTAAATCTTCAATTCGCAAATTGAAATCCTCAGGGATAGAATTGATTCCTTTGGATATTGAAGATATTTCAGGTAAAGTATTTGCATATACAATAAACGATCCTGAGAGCAAAACGCCTGTTGTAAGGGCAAATGAAGTAGTTGATGAGGAGACGCTTTCAAAGTTAAGCGATGCCGGCATAACTGAATTTGATTTACTTTTTATTGATGGTATATCCAGCAGTGATTCTATCCATAAGACACTTTTACTGGACAAGGTTGAAACAAAAGAAGAAGCACTAATTGAGATTTATAAAAGACTCAGACCCGGGAATCCTGCTACACCGGAGGTTGCCCAGACTTTTGTTGATAACCTGTTTTTCAAGTCAACATATTATGACCTTTCCAAGGTGGGGCGTTTAAAAATTAATCTGCGACTTGGAATTGAAGCTCCGATTGATTTAACTGTTCTCAGAAAAGAGGATATACTTCTAACGGCAAAAACTCTTGTAAAGCTTAAAGATACACAGGGCGTTGTTGATGACATTGATCATCTCGGCAATAGAAGAGTGCGTGCTGTGGGCGAGCTTCTTGAGAATCAGTATCGAATCGGGCTTGTTCGTATGGAGCGATCCATTAAGGAGCGGATGAGCCTGCAAGAGGTTGATGCTCTTATGCCTCACGATCTGGTCAATCCAAAACCGGTTTCCGCTGTTGTTAAAGAATTTTTTGGTACCAGCCAGTTGAGCCAGTTTATGGATCAAACCAACCCTCTTTCGGAAACAACACATAAACGACGACTCAGCGCTCTCGGGCCAGGTGGACTTACCCGTGAAAGAGCCGGTTTTGAGGTCAGGGATGTTCACCCATCACATTACGGCCGTATATGTCCTATTGAAACTCCGGAAGGGCCGAACATCGGCCTTATTGTTTCACTCAGCACCTATGCGAAAGTTAATGAATTTGGATTTATTGAAACACCGTACAGCGCTGTCAAGGATGCAACTGTTACTGACAAGATCAGCTTCCTTAGCGCATTTGAAGAGGGGGAGCATCCTATTGCTCAGGCTAATGCACCGCTTGATAGTAAAAGGGAGTATATCAATCCGCTTGTAACATCACGGGTAGCTGGTGAGTTTATGATGGTTCAAAGGGAGAATATTGAATTTATGGATGTTTCTCCTAACCAGTTAGTGAGTATTTCGGCTTCTCTTATACCATTTTTAGAAAATGATGATGCCAATAGAGCTTTGATGGGGTCAAATATGCAGCGTCAGGCAGTTCCCCTCCTGGTAAATGAGGCTCCTCTCGTAGGTACCGGTATTGAAGGCGTAGTTGCAAAAGATTCAGGCGTTACAATAGTTGCAAGGAGAGATGGCTGTGTTATTGATGTTGATGCTTCCCGCATAGTGCTGAAGCATGATCCTGATGATATTGCTTCTTTTTCCCATTCTCCCCTGATAAGCGGGGCCGGTGGGCATCAGGTTGAAAAAAATGTGACGATTTACAATCTTTCAAAATTTGTACGTTCAAATCAAAATACATGCTTTAATCAGCGTCCTGTTGTGAGGAAAGGTCAGAAAGTTAAGGCCGGCGATATAATTGCGGACGGCCCTGCTACAAATAAAGGAGAACTTGCCCTCGGGAAGAATGTAACGGTGGCTTTTATGCCCTGGGGTGGTTATAACTTTGAGGATTCAATTCTTGTAAGCGAAAGGCTTGTCAGAGACGGTACATACACGTCTATCCACATTGAAGAATTTGAAGTGGTAGCAAGAGATACCAAGCTTGGAAAAGAAGATATTACACGGGATATACCTAATGTTGGAGAAGATGCTTTAAAAAACCTGGATGAAAGTGGAATCATCAGGCTTGGTACTGAAGTTGTTCCCGGGGACGTACTGGTAGGAAAAATTACTCCAAAGGGTGAGACTCAGTTTTCTCCCGAAGAGAAGCTTCTGCGAGCTATTTTTGGAGAAAAAGCAGCAGATGTAAAAGATACCTCCTTGAGAGTACCACCAGGCGTTGAAGGTATCGTAATAGATGCAAAAGTATTTTCCAGACGTGGTATTGAAAAGGATGATCGTACGCGTTTGATCGAAAATGAGGAGATTGTTGCGCTTGAAAAAAATATGGATGATGAACTCTTTGTAATTGAAGAAGTTGTTCGTGAACAATTAGAGAAAATGCTTGTCGGCAAGCAATGTGAATCACACTTGAAAAAAGGCAAGAAACTATTAATCTCAAAGGACACCATGATTGATTCAAATATTCTTGCAGGGATTTCTGTAGCTCACCTTGAAGGAATTGTTTTGAGTGATTCCAGCCTGACTGAAAATATACATGATATCCTTGAACAATACAGGAAACAACGTGAGTCCTGCAGAACAGTGTTTGATCATAAAACGAGCAGATACGAAAAAGGCGATGATCTTCTTCCGGGTGTAATTAAGCTGGTCAAGGTTTATGTGGCCATGAAGCGTAAGCTTTCAGTCGGTGACAAAATGGCAGGTCGTCATGGTAATAAAGGCGTTGTATCCAGGATTCTTCCCCAGGAAGATCTGCCATATTATGAAGATGGTACGATGGTTGATATGGTACTCAATCCACTCGGTGTGCCTTCAAGGATGAATGTAGGGCAAATTCTGGAAATTCATTTGGGTTGCGCCGCAAAAGGCCTTGGTGATCAGATTAACACTTTACTCGAAGAGCAAAAGTTTAAAGATCTGCGAGACAAGATTAAGCGGATATTTAATGATTCGTCAGCTCAGAACATGATTGATAACATGGATGATAAAGAGCTTTATGATTTTGCTGATAATTATAGAGAAGGAGTTCACATGGCAACACCGGTTTTTGATGGAGCCAAGGAAAACGAAATAAAAACTCTTTTATCTGAAGCAGCGCTTAGCACATCCGCACAGAGTACGTTATATGACGGTCGTACAGGAGAGCCTTTTAAAGGAAAAATTACGGTTGGGGCAATGTATATGCTGAAGCTTCATCATCTTGTTGATGATAAGATACATGCCCGATCAATCGGTCCTTATTCACTTGTAACCCAGCAGCCTCTCGGAGGAAAGGCCCAGTTTGGAGGTCAGCGTCTTGGAGAGATGGAAGTTTGGGCTATGGAGTCTTATGGAGCAGCTAATGCTTTGCAGGAGTTTATAACGGTAAAGTCT
>DAOWEW010000193.1 GCA_030638305.1 Desulfobacteraceae bacterium | reverse complement strand
GCAAAAAAATATTTATCTTCTTCAGTAAGGGGAAATAGATGTATTTTTCTGTAAAAGCCGGTTTGTTCGCCATTAGTATCAATGACATATATTGTATTTAAGATGTTTTTTTCCGAATCTTCCGGCAAAGAACCGGCTATAAGCATATTGTATTTGGATGCTATTCTTGACAGTTTATCAATGATGAATGGTGTTTGTCTGGCATGATTAAGCAGCATCTGATTATCAAATCCACAGGACCACATTTCCGGAAGCACTGCCATATCAACATCGCGGTCACCGAGAATATGTAATCCTTCGGTAACTTTTGCGAGATTTGATTCAATATCTCCAAGCCTGACATCAAATTGAAACGTTCCTGCCTTAAAAATTTTGTAGCTGTTCAGAAGTTCAGAGTTCACCGTTCAAGCTTACCTTTCTTCCGTTGACCTTGCTAATGAACCAGCAAGTGTTTTTAATAAAAAACCACGAATAGCTTAGCAACACACTCCCTGGCCAACTGACAGGCTTCAATATCCTCAAATCGTTTTATTCTCATTTCCCCTGAGCCCTAAACCCATAAACAATCACATACCCCGTGCAAGGGTAAGAACATCAACACTTTTGGCCCCTTCATTCAATAGAACCTTTGCGCATTCATTTGCCGTTGCTCCTGTTGTGTAAACATCGTCAACAAGAAGTATTGTTTTTCCTGTAATTTTTGATGAATTTCCTATGCTGAAGGCATTTTTGATGTTTGCCTGGCGTTGCTTGCGGTCAAGGCCGGTCTGCGGTTCTGTTTGTTTATTCTTTATCAGGACATTTCTTTCAATCTTTGAATGTGGTAACTTGATATTAAAAACATCGGCAAAGGAGAGCCATTCTTTGATTAAAAGATAAGTCTGATTGAAGCCTCGTTTTCTAAAACGTTTAATGTGAAGCGGAACAGGAACAATGAGATCAATCCTGTTTTTATTATTCCAATATTTGATGAAAGCAAAAAATAAAAGCATACCAAGTGGTCTCACTAACTGAATTTTACCTTTATATTTTAATTGTTGAATGGTTTTCATGAATGTCCCTTCGTAAACACCTACTGCACGCGCCATTCGAAATTTTTTCGGAGACTTTATGCATTCTCCGCAAATATGATCATCCCCGATGCGGCTATTAAACATGATGCCGCATATGCAACAGAAGGGGGATTCAACAGGCACAAAACTTGTAGAGCAGGCAGAGCATAAAAAGGGAAGCATCAGTTTATTGAAGGTAGATTTTTTGTTATAAGTTAGACTTGATTCATCATTAAAGATTTTAACAGGCAAATTGTAATTTTCATAAATTGCGGCTTGGAAAAAAGATTTGCAGACCAGACATCTGGATGGCAATATAGCTTCTCTCAAGGCTCTTGCCATCCGTATGAATAGATTATTGCTTACAGCTTGATTATCAGGAATTGCAGATTTTATCCTCACTTATTTCATCTTTTCAATTAGTTTATCAGCAAACTCGGAGCATTTTATTTTTGTTGCACCTTCTATCTGACGGGCAAGGTCGTATGTAACCTTACTGTCTTTAATGGTGGACTTAATTGCATTCTTTATTAATGCTGATGCTGCGTTCCAGCCAATATAGTCCAGCATCATTGCGCCTGAAAGAATTAAAGAGCAGGGATTTACTTTGTCCTGACCGGCATATTTAGGCGCTGTTCCGTGTGTTGCCTCAAAAACCGAGCATTTGTCGCCTATATTTGCACCCGGAGCCATGCCAAGGCCACCTACCTGTGCTGCTATAGCATCTGAAATATAGTCTCCATTCAAATTCGGGGTGGCGATTACCTGGTAGTCTTCAGGCCTGAGAAGTACCTGCTGAAACATCATATCCGCGATTCTGTCTTTTATGACAACTTTTCCTTTTGGCAGCTTACCGTTATACTTATCAAAAAGTTCATTTTCAGTAATGGTCTTTTCATCAAATTGTTCTTTTGCAACTTCATATCCCCATTTACAGAAAGCTCCTTCCGTAAATTTCATTATATTGCCTTTGTGCATCAGAGTAACGCTTGTCAGGCCGTTTTCAATGGCATATAAAATAGCTTTTGCTACAAGCCTTTTGGTATTTTTTTCGCTTATGGGTTTTATGCCGATGCCTGAATCTTCGGGCAAAGAAATTCCCATTTTGTCTTTTAGAAAGGAAATTACGCTGCCTGCTCCGTCACTTCCCGATTCCCATTCAATGCCCGCATACACATCTTCCGTATTTTCCCTGAAGACGATCATGTCAACTTTTTCCGGATTTTTCATGGGACTTGGAACATGGTCTATGTATTTTACCGGACGGACGCATGCATAAAGATCCAGCTTTTGTCTTATCGTAACATTCAGACTTCTTATTCCTTTTCCTACCGGAGTTGTCAGCGGCCCTTTTATAGCTATTACGTGTTCACGTATTGCATCAAGAGTTTCATCAGGAAGCCATTCGCCTTTTTTTTGATATGCTTTTTCGCCGGCATAAACTTCAAGCCAGCATATTTTTTTATTTTCATTGTAAGCCGCCAGGACTGCGTTATCTATAACCCTGCTTGCTGCACGCCATATGTCAGGGCCTATTCCGTCCCCTTCAATATAGGTAATTACAGGGAAGTCAGGAATATTTAAACTGCCATCATCATTTATTGTTATTTTTTTCATGTTCTCCATTAATCTATATTCCTTTCGTTAAATTAGCGCACCTGCGGTGCGGACATAAGTGCCTAAAGTGAGCTAAAGTATATTAAAGTGCCTAAAGTTAAGGAATGCTGCCATTTTATATATTTTTTAAGACATAAATACACGAGAGAGCAAACTCATGTAGCTTTG
>DAOWEW010000199.1 GCA_030638305.1 Desulfobacteraceae bacterium | reverse complement strand
GGAGATTCGCCGAAAATTTTTTAATAAAACATAAGGAGAGGTGCGCCCAAAAATTAGCCACCCTTCTATCTTATTGATTTAATTAGTTTATTAAAAATGCACACTTTATGCTTGACAGAAGGATTATAGGATGTCCCGCATTCCGTGCTGGTACGAAAGTGAGAGGACAAGCGAAAAAAAAGGTGTATTTTTCGGAGGGAGGGCTGTTTTTTCTCTTGACAGGCCCTTTAATGGGTGACCCCTTCCCCTTTCAGAGAAAAACTTCGCGTCGACAAAACCTTTAAAAAGCATAAATATCAATTAGTTGAATGAGTTATTTACTTATTTATGGACGTCCCCCAGCCTTTCTAAGACTTAATGAAATAATCAAGGTTTGATCCTAAGCCCTTTTACAAATGGATTTCACTCACAGGTGTAAGCTGCCTACTGAAATAGGCTCTAAACTGGAAATTAGACAAAGTGTGAATATTTTAAACGAATGAGAAGAAATAAGTACTCTAAATGCGCTATGTTATCAATAAAATCATGTAGTCGTGGTAATTTTTTTGAAAAAATTCCATTTGTTTTGATCCTTATATCGGAATTTTAGTTTATTAAGAGACAAAGTTTGACTCCAAGCAAGCACTAAAAAGCATAAATACCAATTGGTTGAATGAGTTATTTACTTATTTATGGACGTCCCCCATTTTATGCTTTATGCATTTTGTGATTTTTGTCAAGAATGAAGATTTTACCTCTATATTTTTCAAAAATTTAATGAGATAATCAAGGTTTGACCCCAAGCCTAGACCCCAAGCCTATGCTATGTTTGACCCCAAGCCTATGCTTTATACGCTTAGAGCGCTATTTCAATAGGCGATTAAGCGCAACCAAAATGCCCATTGGAAGGGGCACGAACTATGTGTCCATGGCCTACTTAACCTCTTAGTGGTTTTCTGGCAAAAATGAAGATCTTCCCCCTATATCTTTCAAAAGCTTAATAGGATAATCAAGGTTTGACCCCAAATGCTCAGACCCCAAATGCTCGACCCCAAATGCTCTTCAAGGTTTGACCCCAAATGCTCTTCGGTATCAATATCTGCACTACTTTGTAGGGACTACCCAATTTTCATGTTCGGGGGTGAACAATTCGTTGTTCATGCACGTTTACACTGACTATTCACCATTCAAGACACACACCTATGTTTTTTCCCGATACCGTTTTTTTATCTCTTCTGTAAGATAACAATAAATTCACTTTCTCTTATTTTTCCAAAACTGATAACTCTCAACATTTTCTCCGAAAACAACAGCGCTTTGTACATTAATTTGCTTTTTTTCTGCCAATGATGAGCTGCCCAATCACCAAATCCTCCGAGATACCAATAATATGGTATTGTAAATTCCATTTTTTCAGCAAATTTCATGAGTTTTTGGGGAGCTATTGAAGGCCTCATGTAATTTTTAAAAGGAGGATTGCCGCCCTTTCCGGCATTTTTTACTTCATAAATGTACTTATAAATAAAAACATGGAAGCACTGGGGTGTAAATTTTGTTACAAGTCCTTTTAAAGAATAAAAATTGGGAACTGATATAATAATTATGCCGCCGCTTTTCGTTGCTTTAAAAAAATTTTTTAAAGCATTTCTTGGTCTACTCAAATGTTCTAAAACATAACGGCAAACGATGACATCAAAACTCTCTTTTTCAAAGTCATAGGTCTCAAGATTACCAAGAATTTTTTTATGTAATAATTTATTCCGCTCCAACTGATCTTCAGATATGTCAATTCCGACAAGGTACGCGTTTTCTTTGAATTGAAGTTCACGTGTTACAGAACCGCAACCCGCCTCCAATACATTAATTTGCTTCTTATTCTTTAAGATAAGTTCTACCGCAGATTGCAAATTATGTGTAAAGTTATCAAACATAGTAATTATTCCCCAAAAAAGTTTTCAATGTCGCCAGGTAGGCCATACCTGCGCCTTCACACGCAAGGTGCCAGCGGTAATGGCCCCATTCGGATTTAAAATAGCAAATCTTCTGAAGGCCTTCTCCATTTCGACCGGCGCGACAACACTCGCAAATGTCATTAATTTCCGCTCTTTCTCTTGACCATTCTGCAACATAGGGCGGAATAGACCCCTCCGTCTACTTGCGGAGAATGCCACTCCGATAGATTCCTACCAATGTGACAACAGAGATGAGGCAGATATTAAACTCGCCCACTCCGAACTCAATAAATACAAATATTCCTCTTTCACGCCCGGATGAACCATTATTTCCACATCTGACGACTTGGAAATCAACACTAATCGTTTAAGTCTTCCCTGGTTGATTGGTGCCATGGAGAAAAAAGAGTCTGTGCAAAGGAATCGTGATTTTAACCAACAGTCTACCAGATATCTGTAAAAACGATTTAATGGGTCTTTTTCGGCCGGCCCGAACGTAAAGTTCCTTCTTATTTTTATTCCTTTCGGCAATCTATCGGAAGCAAGCATGTTCATGCATAAATGCATATGGTGATGACCATCTAACCTTGTGGGATTCTTTCCGTAAAGACGATGAAACTCTTCCCACTGGGCATGAAAAACATAGCCGAAGGCCCTGCGCAGCAACGGATTATATAGAATCTGATTCATTTTCCGAGCCTTAAGGTAGTCAGCAACCAACCTGTGTTGATCTCGCAATTTCTCAGGGACCGTTGTGTCCGTAAAATCCTGAATGAGATTAAGGTGTAAACCCACAGACAAACCGTTTTGTCGAGCCAAATCAGAAGCTCTCTCAGAATCCTTCATGAAAGTCATCGCGCTGGCAACATGAATCCTGCTTTTACGATAACAGCTTAGGATTCGATCTGTTACTTCACTGGCACAGCCGAAGTCATCTGCATTTACGTATAGCACTCTATTTTCCTGGGAGTTCTTAAATCCTTGTATTCGATGAATTACAGAGAGGCCTTCCTGCTTGAGTTAGTTGTTGCCATCCATACAGGAAGTCACTCGCTCCTTATATCCTCGGATCCGTTTGGGGATTAATCCCGTTTAGATCATAATGGCGGAAGCCGTTTTCCTTTAGCCACTTCACAAAGGCCAACTGAACCACATAGGAGCCATTCGTTTTCAGCACGGTTAGGACCGTTCAGACATTTTCATTCTCCAATCTCAATTTTAATAGGGAAATAATGTCCGGAAAGAGCGGAAAGTAGAGGTTTGAAAAGCAGAACCGATTATGGGCTATCAATTAGGATGCTGCGTATAATTTTAATTATAATCTAAATACCTCACAAAGGATATGCCAAAAAACGCTGACAAACAACCTGCGCTGTAAGTTCCCTTCATTATAGCACGAAGCCACACATGTTTTCCGCAGAACATTGAAAGAGGCATTAAAAGAACTATGGCTGATAAAATTATTACATACTTGAAAAGACCTTTCAGCGAGCCCATTTTTCGTAAAAGTTCGCCGTTAATTGTGCCCAAACGCAAATATTTTTTTAAGTGAAAAGAAATTTTCCAACGGTCTTCTGGAACATTTTCGTAAACCACAGCCTCATCGCACCAGAGGAAAACTCTACCGCGCCCAAACTGCCTGCGGAAAAAATCACTATCTTCGCCGCCGGTCCGGCCATAAACGGGGTCAAACCATAGCTCATCTTCACCAAAAATTGAACGTCTAAATAGAACATTTCCCGTTCGCCCATCACGCTCCGTGATCCGTGTCCCCGTCGGTAATCGCCTCCTATCAAAGAAGTTGCCCTTCCTCAGCCATTCAGGCGTACCAGACGGGAACTCTGGTATGACAGGTCCCAACACTCCATCAAATTCGCATTGCTTCAATAAACGATAAAGCAAAAGAAGCCAATTCTTGCAAGGGAATTCATCGTCATCTATAAACGCAATAAAATTCCCATCAGCATTCCGAATCGTCCGGTTCCTGGTCAAAGATATGTTCTGTTCAGGCTCGCAATCATATATAACTCTAACTTCTGCTTGAAGCTGAAACTTCCGAACAGTATCTTCGGCTGAACGATTGCGATCATTGTCCACAACAACAACTTCAAAATGAATTCCCGGATCTAGATCCTGGCACTTCAAGGAATTCAATAGGTTGGCAAGGAGAGCGGGTCTCCTAAAAGTGCAGATGCAAACGGAAACGAGATCCTCTTCCATATCTTTAATTTGTTCTTACGCAGCATTCAATTTACAGGTTATGGCAAAAAATAGTAGCTATCAAACCAGTCTCTAAGAACCAGGCAGGTCAATTTTGTTTTATATACTCTGCAACAGCCTCCGCAATAGCACGATATCCATTCTTACCCGGGTGCATATCCCTATGGCTGCGCGTATACAGTTCTTTATCCACCGCTCGTCTTAATGCGGGAAGTGTTTCTATGTAATGAATACCCGATGAATAAAAAAAATCAATCAGTTCATTTGTGGCTATTCGTTCATTCAGGATAAGTTCGTCAATTACCGGTCCTAAATGGACCATTGAGTTATGCTCCAAAAATTCCGCAAAAACCGTCTCTTTTGTCGGGATTATTACAACGACAAATTGTGTATTGTTTTGACGACAGATATCGTTCATTTTTTCTAACAGCTCAAAGGTAATACGCATACCCTCATGAACCTCTGCGCTTTTTTGGTTAAGTCTTTTTAGGATTCCGATTGGGCGGAAGGCCTCGCGGATATTTTTTTCATCAACAACCAGGGTGGTAGTGATATCATCCTGATGGCGAGATGCGATATTAACTTGAATGTACCCTTTGACCCTGCCTAAAATAGGCCCATGAATTACCAATTGATATATTAGGCTGTTACGCGACAACCATACCCTGAAACCTTTCAGAAAACGTGGGTCGGACTTCACATCCCATATATCAGCACGTACCTCTTCCCAGTTCCCTTTTCTTAAGAACGACCAATGTTTTTTCCAATAGGTTATGGAAAAAGCATTTTCAAAATCATCTCCCATATACAGGCCGCAGAGTATCAGCTTAGGCTTCAGTCTCAACGCCCGTGTCTGAAGCAGATGATAGTACTGATTAGGACCATATCCCCCTAAACCGAGATTGTATATGCTTAACCCTGTCAAATTTGAAACGGCGTAGGGCCAGGAATCATTCATTGTAGCACAATTGCCGTAGGTATGAGAATCGCCGATGGCTACAATATCGACCTTAGAAGGCACCTCTTTGTTCCGGAAACCCCAAGCATCAAAGCTGCTGGTATTTGGCGGAACCACTCGCCCCAATATTTCATCCGGCACCATGGATATTGAAAGATAGTCAGCAGGGTTAATAAGCAGTCTTGATCCAAACTCGCACAAAAGAATGCCTATTATGAAAGACATCAGAATTAATATCAAATTTGTGAAACGAATTCTCAGCTTCATAATCTTAATCCAGTTTAAATTTTGCTTTCCAGTCAACGTCTTCTGTGAATTTCGGCTGTTCATTTTTATCAAGAAGATAGTTTTCTATGATCAGGTAGTCCATTTCCGTTCGCATGAAGCATCTATAGGCATCTTCGGGAGTGCATACAATGGGCTCACCGCGAACATTGAAGCTTGTGTTGACGATTAGTCCAAAACCTGTCTTTTCTTTAAATGCATTGATCAGCTTCCAGAATCGCTCATTAGTTTTTTTATTAATGCTTTGAATTCTGGCGGAATAGTCTATATGGGTAATAGATGGCACATCAGACCGCAGATGGTAGAGGCGCTCATACATCTTCATTTGTTCATAATTTTCAGGCAAATGGCATCTGCGCTTTTCTTGCACTGGTGCAACCATAAGCATATAGGGTGATGGACGGTCAAGGTCAAAATATTCTTCAATATCATCTTCAAGAACCGCGGGGGCAAACGGACGGAATCCTTCTCGGTATTTGATTTTCAGGTTCAGCTTTTTCTGCGTTTCCGGCAGACAGGGATTGCCAAGAATGCTCCTGTTGCCAAGGGCCCGCGGTCCGTATTCCATGCGTCCCTGGAACCATCCCACAACCATACCCTGATCAAGGAGACCGGCAACCACTTTGCAAAGCTCTTCAAAATTAGCATAGTGTGTAAAAGGCGACTTATATCTTTTGGCCACACGCCTGATTTCATCCGGGCCGAACTCAGGGCCCAGATAAGCCCCTTTCATGGCGTCTCGGCCGGAAGCAAATTCCCTGGGCTTCCCCTGCCCGATGTACCAGGCTGCATAGGCTGCTCCCAGTGCCCCGCCGGCATCTCCGGATGCAGGCTGAATCCAGATGTCCTCAAAAGTCCCCCTTTGTAAAAGCTTGCCATTGGCAACACAATTAAGCGCAACTCCCCCTGCCATAACGAGAAAGCGGCTGCCGGTAAGTTTACGTGCAGTTTCTGTTAGTAAAAAAACCACGTCCTCTGTTACCTGTTGGATAGATAGAGCCATGTCCATGTAAACCTGTGTAAGCTCGCTTTCAGGCTCTCTTTTGGGAATGCCAAACAGGCGCTCCCATTTCTCATTCCGGCACATGGTCAACCCTGTTGCATAATTAAAATATTCCATGTTCAGGAGAATCGAACCATCTTCGCGTATATCTATCAGGTGATCAACTATCTTCTGTTGAAATTTTTTGGTTTCTTCAGACTCAGGGTGTCCGTACGGAGCAAGTCCCATGAGCTTATACTCGCCGCTGTTTACCCTAAAGCCGCAGTAATAGGTAAATGCAGAATATAGCAGCCCCAGTGAATGTGGAAAATCCAGCTCCCGCAGGATCTTGATTTTATTACCTTTTCCCATGCAGATGGTTGCAGTAGCCCATTCACCGACACCGTCGATAGTACAGATAGCAGCTTCCTCAAAAGGTGAAGGATAAAAAGCGCTGGCTGCATGCGAGAGATGGTGCTCGGGAAAAAGTATTCGCACTTTGCCTGGCCCTATTTGGGCTAATGCTTCCTTGAGCATCTTTCGCATAAAAAGCTTTTCTTTGATCCAGATCGGTATCGCTGAAATAAAGCTTTTCAGTCCATTGGGAGCGAATTCGTGGTAGGTTTCCAAAAGCCTTTCAAATTTAAGATAGGGCTTATCATAAAATGCCACCGCATCCAGTTCATTGAGTTGTATGCCACCTTCCTCAAGCACATATTTTGCTGCATTGATTGGAAACACACTGGTATGCTTCTCGCGGGTAAACCTCTCTTCATGTGCCGCGGCAATAATCTCGCCATTAATTAGAAGAGCTGCAGCACTGTCGTGGTAATATGCCGATATCCCCAAGATTGCACCTGACATATATATTAACCCCCTCTAAAATAATGTATAGATAAATGGCGCAATTGCAGAGCCACTGGTTAACACGATCAGCGCCCCAAACAAAAGCAATATCAAAATTAGCGGCAGTAGCCAGAACTTCTTTCGAACGTTTAAAAAACCCCATAAATCACGCAAAAATTCCATAGAAATTCTCCCAAGTTATAGTTCAGGTCAGATGACTTGATACAGAAAACGATATTTCGACTCATTATAAACTCAAAAGCGATATACTGATAATAGTATCAACTCATATGACCGCCACTATAGTTAATATGGATGTGCAATATCTTCAGACGTGAATTCGTGATCACGCGCTTTGAATACAGACTTGCGTCCCTTTTTCCATTTTTTTATCTGCAGCGAATCTTTCCCTAAGAATCTTCGCACGAGTCCAACCGGCATTACCAACCCAAAAAAAATTATGCTCAAAAGCACCCTTGATATTATGGTTCCCAATAGGTGAGAAAGGCCAAGCCAGATTTTTGCCACGGGTTTGTAAATTTTCGGACATATCATATTAATCAGCAGCAACAGGATGGCAATTCCACAAAGCTGCTGCTTTTGGCCGAAAAAAGCTATCAGCAAACAAATAAGTATCATAGCCATACCGGTGTCTTTGGCCTGGTCAGAAGAAATTGTTTTGGGTATAAATTCTTTTATTTTTTTAAAAATTGTATCAATCATGGTAATAAACCTCTATATAACTCAACTTTCGGGGTTAATATTTGTTAAAGACAACGAAGTTAACAGATTGAAATAATTAAAAATATTGACAAGATTTACTATCTATGATATGTGCTTTTTATCCAAAAACAAACAAATCAAAGATAGGAGACCTGC
>DAOWEW010000188.1 GCA_030638305.1 Desulfobacteraceae bacterium | reverse complement strand
CCGTGAGATAGAGCATTTTAATTATTTGCGTGAAAAGATATTACCGGAACTTAAAGACAATAGATTGAGATTTTGGAGTGCTGCCTGTTCTTCCGGTGAGGAGCCTTTTTCTCTGGCAATTCTGCTGATGGAAAATATACCCCGGATAAAGTCTATGGATGTGCGGATTTTGGCTACAGATATATCGACAAAAATGCTGAACAAAGCGCGCAAAGCTGTTTACGAAGAGGAAACACTAAGGAATGTTCCAAAGCTGTTTTTGCAAAAATATTTCGTTAAAAATCGAAATGAGTCGTTTCTTGCGTATCATGTAAAAGATAATGTTAGCTCAATGATTCAATTCTCGTGGCTGAACCTGATGGAATCATGGCCGATGAAGGGGCCGTTCAACGTAATATTTTGCCGCAATGTGATGATTTACTTTGACAGGCCAACCCAGCAGAAGCTGATTAATCGTTTCTGGGAGCTTATAGAGCAGGGAGGCTATCTTTTTGTAGGTCATTCAGAGAGCCTGTCAGGCATTTCGCACAAATTTAAATATGTACGTCCGGCAACCTATAGGAAATGATTGGAGCATATGAAACATATTGTTGTAGTTGCAGATATGAAGGTTGGGCAAAAACCAGATATGATCGTAACCTATGCTCTTGGCAGTTGTCTTGGGTTGATGGTTTACGATCCAGTAGCACAGGTCGGTGGAATGCTGCATGCCATGCTGGCATTATCCAAAATTAATCCGCAGAAGGCTGAGGCCAACCCTTTTATGTTTGTTGATACAGGGGTTCCGGCGTTGTTCAAAAAAATATACAGCATAGGCGGGCAGAAAGCAAGACTCATTGTCAAAGCCGCGGGTTGCGGTCAGCCTTTGGGAAAAAATGAAATGTTCAAAATAGGAGACAGAAATTACACTGTCCTGAAAAAAATTCTCTGGAAAAATGGTATCCTTCTTGCTGCGCATGCTATTGGCGGTACGCTCGGCCGTACGGTATATTTCGATATTTCAACAGGCCGGACAATTATCAACACCAAGGGATTGGAGAGTGAGCTGTGAAACAAACAAAGCTGCTCAATATTCTGGCAAAAGTGAAATCATTTCCAAGCATGCCCGGGGCGGCAGAAAAATTGCTCAAGCTGCTTGATAAGCCTGATACGACAGCGGTACAAATCGAACAGATTTTGCGATATGATCCGGGTCTTACAGCCAATCTTCTGAAGCTGACAAACTCCGTATATTTCGGGCTTCCGTGTAAGGTCGGCTCAGTAAGTCAGGCCGTAGTTCTATTGGGATGGAAAAAATTGATTCAGTTAGTAATGGCTTCTTGTGTCAATGCTATAATGGGCAAACCTGTTCCCGGCTATGATCTGTCGGCTGGTGAACTCTGGCGGCACTCAATCGCAGTATCGGTTGCAGCGGAAGACCTGGCAAAGGAACTAAAAATTTCAGCACCTGAAAATATCTTTACGGCAGCACTTCTCCACGATGTAGGGAAGCTGGTTTTGGGCAGTTTTGTGAAGGAAGAGTTAGAGGAAATTGAGATAGAAGCATCTCGTGGAATATCTTTTGAAATAGCTGAACATATGGTGTTAGGCACAAACCATGCTGAGATCGGGGCTCAAATATTAAAAAACTGGTCGTTTCCGCCGGAACTTGTTAATGCAGTTCGGTGGCATCACGATCCTGACTCTGCCGGCAAGACAGATACTCTGATAGATATTGTCCATGTAGCTAATATATTATGCCTGATGATTGGAATTGGAGTTGGGAGAGAGGGTCTTTGCTACAAACCTTCGCCTTTGGCGACAAAAAGATTAGGTCTCAGGACTAATGACCTTGAAATGGTTGCCAGCCGGACATTACAATATGTTGATGATTTGTGTAATGTTTTTGAATCAGGATAAAAATACTAAATTCAATCCGTTACAGGGTGTTGAATGTGAGACTTGACCACTCGACCAATTGCGGAGCGAAGCGGAGCTAAAGGGGTTATCAAAATGGCGATCAATATTCTTATAGTGGACGATAGCGCTGTCATGCGGGCTATGATCTTAAAAACCATGCGTATGACCGACCTTCCACTCGGAGAGATTTATCAAGCTGCAAACGGTCAGGAGGGACTTGATAGTCTCAACCAGAACTGGATAGATCTGGTGATTGTGGATATCAACATGCCGGTCATGAACGGGGAGGAGATGATAGACCGTGTGCAGGAGAATCCGGATACTAAAGAAATTCCAATAATTGTAATTTCTACAGAAGGGAGCAAGACGCGCGTAGGGCGCTTGCAGGACAAGGGTGCCAGGTTTATCCACAAACCCTTTTCTCCGGAAATTATTTGCGATACTATTAAAGATATTACAGGAGTGAAAGGTAACGATGAGTGAGCAACTTAAAGAGATACTGTCTCGTGTGGTTAGAGAGACTTTAGAACAACTGGCTTTTATGTTCTCATTGCCGGAAGATGAGAGGGGCTGCATGATTCCGGATTCTGCGGTTGTTGCGGCATTTATTTCATTTTCAGGTTCGTTTTCAGGGAGACTTGTCATGACAGTTTCAAACCAGCTTCTCCCTGAGCTTGCCGCAAACATGCTTGGCGTGGATGAAGAAGAAACAGAGCTCAATCAACAGCATGACGCCCTTAAAGAAACGATAAATATTATTTGCGGTAACTTGTTGCCTGCTATTGCCGGAAATGAAGTTGTCTTCGATATTGATGCGCCGGTAATTATCACCGAAATCAAAGCAATAAAAGATGTTATAAAAGACAATGATAACAAACTTGCATCCATGGTAAAACTGAATATTGAAGAAAGTGAATGTGATCTGTTTTTGTTTATTGAGGGTAACTTCACGATAGTGTCGTAGGGGCTATCTGCCTGTGCCACGGCGGGTGCGAAACGGAGTTCAAAATGATAAAAGTACTCATTGTAGATGATTCTGCGATTGTCCGTAAAATTTTGACCAAAGAGCTGTCCGGATACAAGGATATCGAAATAATCGGAACTGCTGTTGATCCCTATATGGCACGAGATAAGATCGTAAAACTCAAACCTGATGTAATTACTCTTGATCTGGAGATGCCGAGAATGGATGGTCTTTCGTTTTTGGCAAAACTGATGAAGCATTACCCTATGCCCGTGGTTGTTGTGAGTTCTCTGACTCCGAGAAACAGCGAAAATGCTTTGAGGGCATTAGACCTTGGGGCTGTGGAAGTTCTTTGCAAACCAGGATCAGCATATTCTACATTAGATATTTCGCTAAATTTAGTTCGCGCTATCCGGGCTGCTGCATCAGCCAGAATTAATAAATATCAGGACAGATCACGTCCACTTGTTGAAAAAATCCAATTAAACAAACTTCTTGTTCAAACAACGCATAAAGTGATTGCCATCGGGGCTTCTACGGGTGGAACAAAGGCAATTGAGGCTGTACTCAGTATCATGCCTGCAACCTCTCCCGGGATGGTGATCGTGCAGCATATGCCGGAAAATTTTACCAAAGCCTTTGCTAATAGACTTAATGAAATATGTCAAATGCAAGTGCGTGAAGCATGTGATAACGACCGCGTAGTTCCTGGTGTAGCTTTAATAGCGCCGGGGAATCATCATATGGTACTACACCGAAGCGGAGCGCTTTATCTAATAAAGTTAAAAGACGGTCCGAGAGTTCATTACCAGCGTCCCAGTGTAGATGTATTATTCCAGTCAGTTGCAAAAAATGCAGGACGAAATGCTGTTGGTGTGTTGCTCACAGGCATGGGAGCCGACGGAGCAAAAGGAATGCTCTCTATGAAAGAAAGCGGAGCATACACTATGGCACAGGATGAAGATACATCTGTTGTTTTTGGCATGCCAAAAGAAGCCATAAAACTTGGGGCAGCCGATAAAATTGTTCCGCTGCATCGTGTTCCACAAGAGATTATTAATGCTTTACGGGAGTAGATTGGGTGAAATCAAGGTGATTTATTATGTCAGTTAATGTAATATTGAATGCTGGAAGAACAGCGCTTTTAACACAGCAAAAAGCAATTGGAATTACGGGTCATAATATTGCCAATGTGAATACCGATGGCTATTCACGCCAGAGAGTCAATATGGCAACAAATGAGCCATATGCATCCTTGCCCGGGCAGACAGGAACAGGTGTTAAGGCAGCAGAGATTCAAAGAATTTACGACCGGTTTTTAGGAGGGCAAATCAACGATGAGAATCAGAATCTGGGAAACTGGGAAGCCCAAAAAGGTATTCTTGAAAAAGTTGAAATAATTTTTGACGAATCCTCAGGGGATGGATTAAATCAAGCGATGAGTGAGTTCTGGAATGCCTGGCAGGACCTGGCCAATAATCCATCTGACCACGCAGGACGAACCGCGCTCATAGCTAAAAGCGAGACCATGACAAGCATTTTTAACAATATACACTCGAATCTAACACAAATTCAAAAAGATATAGATACCAGCGCAACAGGAAAGATCGAAGAAATAAATTCTATTTCAGAGCGGATTGCCGGGCTAAACGAAAAGATTGCCCTGGTCGAAGTGAGCGGACAAAATGCTAATGACTATAGAGACAGTCGCGATCTATTGTTGAAAGACTTGTCTTTTATGATTGATATTAACTCTTTTGAAAATAGCGATGGAAAAGTAACTGTTTTAACGGCCGGTGGAAGGCCTTTAATTGAAAATATTACTTCCTGGAATTTATCCACTCAAGCCAATGATTCCGATCTGCGGGATATTGTATGGACAGATAGTGATGGGAACATGGTTGATATTACCGGTGATATTACCGGTGGGGAGTTAAATGGATGGTTAGAGGTAAGAGATGTCATAATTCCGGATTATTTAAGCAAGCTTGATAAAATTGCCGAAGGAATAATAACTGATGTTAACCATCTTAATTCAAACGGTTTTGGACTGGTAGATAAGCCTGTTGAAAATACCGGAAATAATTTTTTTACAGGAAATTCGGCTTCCGATATAAGTATAAATTCAGAAATTGTTAATGATGTCAGGCTGATTGCCGCTGCAGGAAGCCATGGTGCGCCCGGGGATAACAGTAACGCGATAAACATTGCTAACCTGCAAAATCAACTTACAATGGGCGATCCGGCAACAATAACCTTTGACGATTACTATAATTCACTGGTCAGCGATGTGGGAAGCATGTCGCAGAAAACCAAAGTAAATTTTGATCATCAATCTTTAATGATAACACATCTTGATAATTATCGGGAATCTGTATCAGGAGTCTCCATTGATGAGGAAATGGTAAATTTAATTAAATTTCAACATGGCTACAATGCTGCTGCCAGGTTAATCAGTATTGCCGATGAATTATTAGATAGAGTAATCAATATGGTGTAGATAGGAATTAGGAATTGGGGATTGGGATAATTGCGAAGCAAATAGGAGATTAAAATGCGTGTGACCAATAAAATGATGACCGATACTGTTTCCAGCAATCTCTTTAAAAAGGTTGGACAGCTTCTTAAGTCTCAAGATGTACTTTCTTCGGGTAAAAGAATAAATACCCCTTCTGATGATCCAATAGGAATGGG
>DAOWEW010000186.1 GCA_030638305.1 Desulfobacteraceae bacterium | reverse complement strand
CAGAACAATAGGTCGTTTTCTTGGATTAAATGAGGATCTTATTGAGGCAATATCTCTTGGGCATGATATTGGGCATACTCCTTTCGGACATGATGGTGAAAGGTTTTTGTCTGAGATATGCGAATCTTGCGGCATTGGATATTTTTTACACAGTGTTCAGGGCGTGCAGTTTTTAGACAGGGTAGAACGAAAAGGAAAGGGATGGAATCTATGTCTTCAGACTCTGGATGGAATACTTTGTCATGATGGAGAAATACATAATGCAATGCTTAAACCTGACCCGCATAAAACCTTTATAACATTAGAAAAAGAGATTGCAGCAAAAAAAGCTGTGCCGAATACGCAACTGATTCCCATGACTCTTGAGGGCTGTGTTGTACGTATGGCGGACACTATCAGCTACATTGGAAGAGATTTAGAAGATGCCATAAGATTGAAAGTAATTAAACGTTCTGATATCCCTGTTCATATCGTAAATATCCTCGGAAATACAAACGGAACAATTGTATATAATCTTGTTACGGATATTATACAAAACAGCTTTCAAAAATCATACATAGCATTTAGTTCTGAAATATCTGATGCCTTAAAAAAACTAAAGGATTTTAATCTTGAATATATATACATGAATTCAAAAATCAAGACCAACCTGAACAGAATAAAAGAACTTTTTGAAATGCTTTTTGAAAAATATCTCAATGATGTTGAAAACAAGAATTATTCTTCAGTAGTTTTTATGAAATTTTTAGAAGATATGTCATCTGATTATATTGAAAATCACAGCAAAGAAGAAATGGTAAGAGACTTTATTGCCGGCATGACGGATAAGTATTTTTTAAGACAGTGTCCTGTAGAAATGAGACCGAAAATTCAAATAAAGTAAAATCAATTTTTTACCCCCTCCCTTTTTTGCGTCCCCCTCTCAAGGAGAGAATAAAAGGGAGGGTAGGGCACACGGATAAGGTTAAAATAATCATGCAAATAATAAATATAACCATATTGATATTTATTATTTTAATATCCGGTCCTGTAAATCTCAGGGCTGAAAAAAGCAATCCTCTCCCCCTTCCTGAAAAGCAATATTCCCTTGATGATCTGTACCGGATTGCATTGATGCGATCTGAAAGGATCAAAATTTCCGAAGAAAATCTTTATATTGCTGAAGGAACCCGGGAAAAGGCTTTCTCGGTTTTGGTTCCGAGATTTTCAGCATTCGGGAATTATACGCGATATAGTGAGGAAAAAACACTTGCTAACCTAGGGACTGACATTCAACCGGAGTGGACAACGGCCTGGGGTGTGAGGTTCGACCAGTCATTTACATTAAATGGTAAAGGGCTTATTGGTTTGAGAATTGCGGAAGATAGTATTAAAAAAAACAAATATGATCTCAATGCCGTTAAGGAAGAATATCTTTTTACCGTTACTGCTGCCTACTACGATCTGCTCAAGGTGGCAAAAGTCGTTGATATTGCTATTGCAAATGTTGAAAGGCTGCTGGCACATAGAAATGCCGTTAATGTTCAACTGAAAATAGAGACTGTTACCAAAACCGCTTTATACAGGGCAGAAGCGGAACTGTCAAAATCAAAAGCAGATCTTATAAATGCGAAGAACAGACTCAGGCTGGCAAAAACTGTTCTTGCGCGTATCGTGGGGCTTGAAAAGGATTATAAAATAGAGGAACCGGTATTTAAAAAAGATTTCTTACTTGAGAATAATTTGGATTCATTAAAACAAGACGCGCTTTTCGATAGAGCGGAAATAAAATCTTTGGCTATCCAAAGAAAAATTTCTGAAGATGAAATCAAATTTTATAAAAGTGATTACTGGCCCACGGTATCTGTTGAAGGAGTTTACACGAAAATGGATCAGCAGCCATACGCTTCCATGCTAAACAAAGAAAGTATTTCAATTGGTGTGTTGCTCAACTTTACTATTTTTGACGGCGGACTCAGAAAGGCACAGATCAAAGAATCTATTGCAAAAAAACGGCAGGCTAAACTCGCTGAGCAAGATATGTCCAAAGAAATAGCTATCCAGGTCCAGGAGGCATACCTTGATTTACATACTCAAACGAGTGTTTTAAAATCCCTTGAAGATCAGCTTAGCTTTGCGCGTGAAAATTATAATGCTGTCACAAAGCAGTTTAAATACGGACGTGCAAACAGTATCAATGCTATGGATGCCAATACGCTTTTTGTGACATCCGAAATCAGGCTTTTAGAAGCAAGATACAACAGGCGACTGGCCGGATTGAGATTAAACCGTGCAAGAGGAACATTTTTAGAGGCGATAATAAGCAGGTTGGAAGCAAAAACAGGAAAATAAATCATGGAATATATCAAAGATGAAAATAATCCAAAGTCTGTTAAGAAAAAATGGATGAAGCGGATCTGGGGAGTACTTCCGGCTCTTTTCCTTGTTTTTCTTTCCCTTGTAGTCGTTATTCTTTATGTGTGGATTAAAGCAGAGAGCAAAGCCCTTAAAGCTGAAAAACTATCCAACCTTAAACAAGATCGCCCTTCTGTAAATGTAGTCGTCCTTGACCTTGTTCCAATGCTGATTCAGGATCGCATCAGCCTGCCGGGAATAATTGAGCCATGGATAAAGCTTGAGATCCTTGCAGAAGTCTGTGGGAAAGTCACAAAAAAGGCCATTAAAGACGGAACTTCCGTAAAAAAGGGAGATATTATCGCTACGATCGATTTTCGAGATTATGAAAATTTTCTTAAATCTGCAAACGCGTCTTACAACGTTGCTCTTGCGGATTTCAAACGTGTAGAAAAACTTTACAAAGAACAACTTTCAACCAGATCCGAGTTTGACAATGCACTTGCACAAGTTGAAAATTATAAGGCTGTAATGGACAATGCTGCGTTGAACCTTGACAGGTGCAAAATAAGAGCCCCTCTTTCCGGAGTTGTTAATCGCATTTTTATAGAAGAGGGCTGGTATTTAAATATTGCAGACCCTGTTGCCGAGATTTTGCAAATAGACTGTGTAAAGGTTAAAGTAGGAATTCCGGAGTCTGATGTGGATGCGGTTCGCAGTTTAACAGATTTTGATGTCACGATAGATGCGCTGAACGGAAAAATATTTAAAGGGGAAAAGTATTTTTTATCAAGCACTGCTGATCCCATGGCGCGCCTTTATAATCTTGACCTTGTACTTGAAAATAAAAACAATCAGATATTGCCTGACATGTTTGCGCGAGTCGAGATTGTAAAAAAGGAGATCCCTGAAGGTATCTCGGTTCCTCTTTATGCTGTTATCTCGCGAGATAAAGGCCATATAGTTTATGTAATAAATGACGACAAGGCTTATTCAAGAAAAGTTGAGTTGGGCTTGCTGGAAGGATGGCGAGTTGAAATTAAAAAGGGGCTTAAGGCCGGTGAAAAGGTCATCGTTGTGGGACATCGAAGTGTAAATGACGGCGAAAAGGTAAATGTGGTTCGCAGTGTAAAGCACCCAAGGGAAATCTTGAAATGATAGTTTCCGATACAGCAATAAAAAATCGAACCAGCGTTCTTGTTCTGGCGATGATAATCCTGTTTGTCGGAGGTTACTGCTACAGCATTCTTCCAAGGGAAAGCGATCCGGATATTACAATTCCCAATGTCTTTGTATCTACCAGCTATAAAGGCGTTTCCTCTTCCGATATCGAAACGTCCATCACGATTAAAATTGAGAAAAAGCTAAAGGGGCTTGACCGTGTTAAAAAGATCCAGTCCGTAAGCTCAGAAGGCCTTTCACAAATCAACATAGAGTTTCTTCCGGGCACGGATATAGATGATGTTATACAGAAAGTAAAAGACAAGGTTGATGAGGCAAAACAAGAACTTCCAGGAGATCTGGAAGATGATCCATCGGTTTTTGAGGTAAATTTTTCCGAAATGCCAATTGTTGTTTTTTCTCTTTCCGGAACCTGCGGAATTACGCGCCTAAAAGAGATTGCCGACGATCTTGAAGAAGAGATCGAATCAATTCCCGGTGTGCTTGAAGCAGAGGTGACAGGCGGTCGCGAGCGTGAAATCCGTATTGAAGTGGACCCGGACAAACTCGCATATTACCGGATTCCGATCACGGCCTTTCAAAACGCAGTAAGCAGTGAAAATCAGGACACTTCAGGAGGTTCAATTACCCTGGGGGATGGCAGATATCAGCTTCATGTTCCCGGAGAGTTTGAATCACCGGAAGAGATATACTATCTCGTAGTAAGTTCATTTGAAGGAAAGCCTGTTTATCTTAAAGACCTTGCACGTGTGGTTGACGGGTTCAAAGACGAAACCGGCAGATCCCGTTTAAACGGCCGCACCGCTGTAAATATTACTGTAAAAAAACGTGTGGGCGAAAATATCATAGCAATTACGGATAAAATTGATGAGCTTATTGAATACAGGCAGCATTCATGGCCCCAGGGAACCGGAATAACCAAGCTCATGGACCGCGCAAAAGAAGTCCGTCTGATGCTTGCCGATATGGAAAATAATATCATTTCAGGGCTTATCCTTGTCATTATAGTACTATTCTTTGCACTTGGATTCAGAAATGCCGTTCTTGTAAGTCTTGCTATCCCTTTTTCCATGCTCCTTTCCTTTATTATTCTTCATGCGCTTGGCATCACACTGAACATTGTAGTCCTTTTTTCTCTAACCCTTGCACTCGGTATGCTCGTGGATAACGCAATTGTTATTATTGAAAATGTTTACAGGTACATGGAGCAGGGTGTGCCGCGTATCCAGGCAGCCATGAAAGCTACTTCGGAAGTGGCTTATCCTGTAATCGGATCTACTATAACAACCCTGGCTGCTTTTTTCCCGATGATTTTCTGGCCGGGAATCATGGGCGAGTTTATGAAGTATTTGCCGATTACTCTTATTGTTACTTTGTCTTCCAGTCTCTTTGTTGCCATGGTTATAAATCCGGCTCTTGCCGCAATCTTCATGCAGCTTAAAAAAGAAAAACATCAGTTGCATAGGCAGTTAAGCGCTGACGAAGTTTCGGCCTCAGGTGAAAAACCTGTTGAAATAAAAGGCTTAATGCTCACTCTATACACCGGTTTCCTTAAAAAAGCACTCAGCCACCGTTTGGTGGTGCTTTTTATTTCTTTTACACTTTTAATTCTGCTATTCCAGGTATGGCTTCTTGTTGTAGGGCTCGAAAAACCGGTTGAATTTTTTCCTGATTTAGATCCTGACAGTGCATATGTTAATATTGATCCCCCTGAAGGAGCAGATCTTGATTATCTTGATCGGATAATCAAAAAAGTTGAAATGGCTGTATGCGGTATAAATAATGATAATGAGATGCTTTCCCTTGATCTTTACGAAGCTTCTTTTAAACCAAAGCAACATCAAAAAGCAGGGGGAGAGGAGTTTTACGGGCCAAGCGATCTTAATAATATCGAATATATCTACTCTAAGGCAATAGAAACCTCAGAAAGGGTTTCCTTTGCTCCCAACCTGCCCAACCATATAGGTATTCAGTTTCTTGATCTGGAGGATAGAAAAAGACCTTCCGCTGAAAGTCTGGAAGAAATAAGAAGGCGTGTAAAAGACATCCCGGGAGCAAGAATAACCGTTGCAGAGCAGGAAGGAGGCCCACCCACGGGCGCGCCGATAAATATTGAAATCTCCGGAGATAATTTTTGTGTCCTGGGAAATATTGCAAAGCAGATTCAGAAAATCATCGCAAAGGTTCCATTTGTAGAAGATATTCAGGATGATTATGTTGAAGGTATCCCGTCCGTACAAATCAGGATAGATCGTCAAAAGGCAGCCCTGTTCGGGCTTTCCACAAATGCAATAGGGTTTGCCTTAAAAACCGCATATAAAGGCCTGGATATATCTACCTATCATGAAGGTGATGAGGACTTTGACATTACCGTAACACTTACTGAAGATAACCGGCGGATGACCGATGTTCTGCATAAACTTATGCTTCCGACACCTTCAGGCCAGATAGTTCCCCTTACAACCATCGCTTCAATTGATTATGCCGGCGGCATCGGAGATATAGTGAGAATCAATCACAATCGGGTGGTAACAGTTAAGGCAAACGTTGATGAAACCAAAGTGCCCGGGCCTGTGGCAAGACAGCAGGCAGAAGAATTGCTGAAAGAATTGCAACTTCCGGCAGGTTACAGGATTCAGTTTACAGGAGAATTTGAATTCCAGAAGGAATCGGAAGAATTTCTATCAAAAGCATTTATTATCGCTATTTTCTTAATTTTTCTTATACTGGTGACCCTGTTTAATTCAGTGGCACAACCCGTGATTATTTTGACATCCGTTATTTTATCCCTTGGCGGCGCATTTCTCGGACTAACTGTATTAAGAGCCCCTTTTGGTATCATCATGTCAGGAGTCGGAGTTATTTCCCTGGCCGGTGTGGTGGTAAATAATGCTATTGTTTTAATCGACTATGCAAACAAACTCAGGCAAAGGGGTATGAAAATCAAAGAAGCTGTTATATCCGCCGGTGCCACAAGGCTCAGGCCGGTACTTTTAACGGCGATTACAACAATTTTAGGTCTTCTGCCAATGGTAACCGGTGTTTCTTTTGATTTTCATAAAATGAGTATATCTCTAGTGAGTTCATCAACACAGTGGTGGCAAAACATGGCGATAGTGGTCATTTTTGGTCTTATGATCGCAACTTTTTTAACACTTGTTGTTGTACCGATTCTTTATTCTCTTCTGGCAACTATAAATGAACAGATACCCTCCCTTGCTGCAAAGATTAAACAGCTTTACTGGAAACCGATTGAGCGAATTACGTAGTGTCCTTCAGGGCAACTCTCGCCTTCAATTTCTTGCTATGGAACGTGGACGAATTAACTTCTCCAAGTAGGCGCACAGATTTGGGTCAGATTGGTTCAATCTCAGACCACAAAAGTTGATGGAATAGCGAGCTATTTCAATATGTTTGGGATTTGAGGCTGGATTTGAGATTAGGCAAAGGCGGCCTGAAGCTGTGATGCATAGTTGGGGAAGTTAATTCGTCCACGTTCATAGGGTTAAAATATCACGAATAGCAGGCATGACATATATATTTTCGTGTGGCATTTTACTTAAGAACTCTGCAAGAATTCTATTTTTCTTCTGCACGGATATATTTTTATCCATGATAAAAATATTTTTGCCTTTTACCTTGCAAAAACCACTTTTTGCCTTTACTCCTGTTTTTTGCAGGTTTTGCTCTGATACCTCAATGTCAAGTTTTTCTGCGAGCTCACAAAGGTTTTTATATAATTGGACAGGTTTCATATGGCAGACTTTTTTTGACAGGATTAACAGGCCTGCCAACGTGTTACAAAAAACTTATTTTTTGAATATCAGACATCATAGTAAGGAACGTGGACGAAATAACTTCCGCAACTATGCATCACAGCATCAGGCCATCTTTGCCCGATATAAAATCACAAAAATCTTGAAATAGCTCGCTATTCCTTCGCCTTTTGTGATTTTAGATCGAACAAACCTGACCTAAATCTGTGCGCCTACTTGCGGAAGTTAATTCGTCCACGTTCCTTAATGACATTTTTGCTCAATTTAAATCGTGCATCTATTCTCGACCGCGATAGTCCCTTGGGGAATTACGGAACAGGCTAATTAGATGCT
>DAOWEW010000099.1 GCA_030638305.1 Desulfobacteraceae bacterium | reverse complement strand
CAGGATACCGGGGATTTATTAAAAAAACAAGAAAGGAGAAGCATTTTAGCGATGTATTTTTTGGATTCAACAGGTTTATTTTTTTTGAAACATGTAACTAAAAAAAACTAAAAATCGGTCTTGACATGGGGTCCACTATAAGTTGATGGAATAGCAAGCTATTTTGATGTTCCTTCTATCTATTTAATAATACGATCAAAGCAGGTGTAATTAAATTTGATATTTTTTGAGAATTGGTGTAAAAAAGTATTTTATGCTGGTAATCCTTCTATCTACTTGTGGAAGTTAATTCGTCCACGTTCCTTACCACAATGGAGAAAATCAATGGACCGGGCAGAAAAAAATAAGAGCAACGACATGAAGGTTGATTTAGACTATCGCAAACTTGGCGAAATTCTAATTAAAGAAGAACTCATTACTATTGGTCAGTTTCAAAACGCTTTAAAATATCAAAAGACACTCAAAAAATATATGCCCATTGGTCAAATATTGATAAACCAGAAGGCCATTACGCAAAAAATGCTCAACTTTGTTTTGAATCGTTTTCGGAAACAAATCCGCCTTGGTGACTTGATGATACAATCAGGTGTTCTTACCAAACAACAGCTTGAGGTTGGTCTGAAGCATCAAAAAAAAATGGGCATCCTCCTCGGAGATGCACTTGTAGAACTAAACTTCATCACTGAACAAGTTATGAAACAAACGCTATGCACACAACTGAATATTCCATTTCTCAATTTTGCAAATATTAGCTTTAAACCGGAACTTTCAAAACTCATCAACAAAAACTATGCGTTAAAGCACAGGGTAGTTCCAATCGTAACGATTGGAACTAATATGACATTGCTCATGGATGATCCCACCAAAACTGAATTGATTAAAGAACTTCAGCAAATTACAGGATATACCATTAATGTTGTTACGTCAACCAGATCTGAGATTATGGATGTCTTTGCAGAGCTGTATGATGAAATAAAACCTATACAAACAAGTAGTGAAATTGAGATTATTAATCAGGATGTTGAAGAAACCAAAACAGCATCAAGTTATATTAATCCAGAACGAAAGAAACAAGCAAATTACATTGCGCAACAGCTATTGGCTATTGCCTTAAAAAATTTTGCTTCTGATATTCATCTGGATGTCGCAAGTCACGGAATTATGCCACGCTTCAGGATTGATGGTGTGCTTCAGGAACTCCAGTTGGGTTCCATACAAAGAGAGCTCAATACATTGCGAAAAGAGGTGGTATCACGCATTAAAATTATAGGAGGATTGGATATTTCTGAAAGGCGGCGCCCTCAGGATGGACGTTTCCGTGTGGTAACTATAAAAAATGAGCAGAAAATCAAGGTTGATTTTCGTATATCTATCGTACCCGGGTATTACGGTGAAAATATCGTTATTAGAATTCTGGATCCACAAAATGCCCCGACATCAATTGACAAACTGGGTTTCTCTGAATTGCTCAGGGATAAACTACGCAAAATAGTATCAAGATCGACAGGAGTCGTTCTTATTACGGGGCCCACAGGTTCCGGGAAAAGCACTACATTGTATGGTGCTCTCATGGAAGTATACAAACCGGGAATCAAAATTTTAACGACCGAGGATCCTATTGAATATGTTTATGATAAAATTACCCAGTGTGAGGTCAATGATAAAATCGGAAATACATTTGCAAGATATATTAAAGCATTTTTGAGGCAGGATCCGGATGTAATCATGGTTGGCGAAATCAGGGACTCTGAAACAGCAGATATGGTTTTTAAGGCAGCTCAAACAGGTCACCTGGTTTTGACCACCCTGCATACCAATGATGCCATCAGTTCGATCACACGATTGACAGGGCTTGGTATTGATCCCGGTCTTATTACTTCTTGCCTCACAGGCGTTCTTGCCCAACGCCTTGTCCGGCGAAATTGCCAGAACTGTAAGGCTGAATATGTACCATCTAATGAACTGCTTAGAGAATTTTTCAACGATTCTCCTGATATCATCTGGTTTAAAGGACAGGGGTGTTCAAAGTGCAATTACACCGGTTACAAAGGAAGGATTATAATATCGGAACTATGGACACCGAACCAGGAAGATGCTGTTATTATAAACAAGGGGGGCCGTATTGATAGTCTAAGAAAAACATCATATCAGAGTTCTATTCTTATGGCAGACGAAGCGATGCAAAAACTCAACAATGGCGAAACAACTCTTGAAGAATTAATTCGAACTCTTCCGTTTTCCAGCATTTACGACTTTCGTGGTATTGATAAGAGATTTCCCAAGGAGCAATATACGGCAACAGGAAAACCGTAATTCAGGAAGTTCCACGTTCCTGATTATCACATGAGCATATACCATAAAAAATACGATATCATTGTTATAGGTGCAGGCCATGCAGGATGTGAAGCTGCGCTTTCATCTGCTCGAATGGGTTGCAGTGTTCTTCTGGTTGCCATAGATCTGGATAAAATAGCGTCAATGCCCTGCAGTCCATCAATAGGCGGTATAGCCAAAGGACAGATGGTAAAAGAAATTGATGCTCTGGGCGGTGAGATGGCAAAAATTACAGATAAAACAGCAATACAATACAGAACGCTGAATACCAAAAAAGGCCCTGCAGTCCATTCATCCAGAACTCAAAACGACAAAATTCGTTATCATATGGCCATGAAGGCTGTAATAGAACAACAGCCGAATCTGGATCTCAAGCAAGCAATGATCGAACGTCTTGTTATAGAAAATAACAAAATAGCTGGAGTTGAAGATTGTACAGGATTCGGTTATCAGGCCAAAGCGGTAATCCTTGCTACAGGAACATTTTTAAGCGGTCTTGTTCATATAGGATTTAATTCATTTAAGTCCGGAAGGGCGGGTGAATTTGCTTCTTATGGGTTGCCCGAACATCTTAAACAACTGGGTTTTCAGCTTGGCAGACTGAAAACCGGCACACCTCCAAGGCTAAAAAAATCAAGTATTGATTTTTCAAAGTTCAACAAACAAGACGCGGACTATGATCCTGAGCCAATATCTTTTTTTACAAAAAAAATTACTCTGCCGCAAATGCCAAGCTATCTCGGGTATACCAATAAGAAAAGCCATGTGATAATAAAAAACAGCCTTAAATTTTCTCCCTTATATAGCGGAATTATAAAAGGTGTTTCCGCCAGATACTGCCCCTCATTCGAAGATAAAATCGTAAAGTTTCCGGATAAAGAGAGGCATCAGGTTATTCTGGAACCGGAAGGACTTGATACAGACGAAATTTATGCCAGCGGTCTTGGGAACAGCCTTCCAATGGAAATTCAGATT
>DAOWEW010000189.1 GCA_030638305.1 Desulfobacteraceae bacterium | reverse complement strand
CAAAGATATTGACCACGCAAGAAGCCAGCCGTTAGTGTTCACAATGGCTGGATAACAAAGAACAAAAAAAATTAAAGCCAAAAACTGGGAAAGGTTTCGTAGCGTTTTGGACACCCCACATCTAATCCGCAACAAACAGGGTGAACAATTTGAATAAATGTGGTATCTAATTCTTTGGTCATAGCTATCCTCCTAATTTTATTATGGGTGATAAAAAAATGTGATAGTTATGACCATTCGTTCAATTTTGCAAGTGTTTCATGCTTTGTTGTGCCCGCAGGGCATGGGGGTTCCTAAGAAAACCAGAAATACCGGAAGCAGTTCATATAAACGTTTATGACAAACTCGGAATTGATTATAAAAATTTACCGATAAAAAAAACCTGGCCTAAACAAAAGAGTTTTGTCCCTCAAAATCCGGTCAAGAGTTGGCATTATGTATGTGTCGCTCTTTTTTATAGCAGGCGGAATTTTATTCTATTTTGTAAACAAAGAAAGAAATAATGAAAAAATATAATCTGTTAAATACATTGCTGGCACTTCTATCCAAAATTCTACTCGGGCTTCGTTATGATATCAAAACAAAAGGCCTGGATGATATAAGATCAAGGGAAAAAAGCGGTATTCTTTTTTTGCCGAATCATCCGGCATTGATAGATCCTGCCATCATAGTTTCTATTTTGCACAAAGATTTTGCACCGCACTCACTTGCCGTTGAATCCAGGATGGCCAATCCTCTGATTGCATGGATAAGCAGACGCTTTGGAGCAAGATTGATTCCTGATGTTTCCATAACAGGGCCTGCTGCTCCCACAATTATTAAAAAAGTGCTTTCGGAAAGCATGGAACATATTCGAAGCAACGGGAATTTCTTGCTATATCCTGCAGGCCATCTCAAAAGGACTTACCTCGAAAAAATCCGGGCGACCAGCGCAGTCGAGGTAATTTTGGAGCAGGTGCCGGATGTGCGTGTGGTTCTAATACGTCAGAATGGCTTGTGGGGAAGCAGTTTTAGCTGGGCTTCAGGCAAAAACCCGGATCTTGTGTCTAACCTTAAACATGCCCTGAAGTATCTTTTTCTTAACGCCTTGTTTTTCATGCCGCGAAGGCCGGTACAAATTGAGTTTGTCGAACCAAAAAACTTTCCCCGCACAGCAGACCGGATTACTATGAACCGTTTTCTGGAAGATTTTTACAATGCCGATGCTTCCGGAAATACCTATGTGCCATATTTTTTCCATGAGAAAGGTGGCATTGGAATACGTCCTGAGCCGGAGTATGTGAAGATTGACTGGAAGACATATGCCGTACCTGAAACTACACAAAAACTGGTTATTGAATTTCTAAGGCAATTGACGGGACACCAATTTACGGGATCGGCAGACCTGCAAAAAGACCTGCATCTGGCATATGATCTTGGACTGGACAGCCTTGCCATGGTCGAGGTGATTGCATGGCTGGAACAAGAATTCGGGTTTTCTCAGGTTGGCGCTGATTCATTGAATACTGTCGGAGATGTAATGCTGGCTGCAATTGGCAAGGGAGTGGCATCTGATACAGCACCATTGAAACCTGCGAGTCAGAAGTGGCTTAACGCACCTTATTCAAACACTCCGTTAAGCGTAGCCAAAGGCAGTACGATAACTGAAGTTTTTTTGAATCAGGCAAGGCAGAATCCTTCCAGGCTTATCATTGCAGATCAGGTAAGCGGCGAAAAGACATATCGTGATCTCATTGCTGCAATTATGGTGCTCAGTCCCCTGATCAAAGCTTTTCCTGACAAACATATAGGGATAATGCTGCCGGCATCCGCAGGAGCTGTTATTGTCTATCTGTCCACCCTTTTTGCCGGCAAAATACCGGTTATGGTAAACTGGACGGTCGGCTCTCGCAATATGGTATATTCGCTAAATAATATAGGTGTAACCAAGATATTGACTGCCCAGGCTCTGGTGAACAGGCTTTCAGAGCAACGGGTAAATCTGGAGCAATTGAACGATTGCTTTGTATTTCTTGAAGAGCTTCGCGGCAAAATTTCATATAAATCCAAAATATCAGCATGGTTAAGGAGCCGGCTGACATGGTCGTCGTTAAAGCATCCAAAAATGACTGACACTGCTGTAATCCTGTTTACCAGCGGTTCAGAAGGCATGCCTAAATCTGTACCGCTTTCACACAATAATATAATGACAAATATCCGGGACATCCCTTCAATGGCAACCGTCAGTGAAAAGGATGTTTTGATCGGTATTCTGCCACCATTCCACTCATTCGGCATTACAGTAACAATTGCATTTCCATTATGCATGGGCATCCGCACTGTATACAATCCAAATCCTACCGAGGCATCGACTATTGCACGTTTAATGGAGGAGTACAATGTGTCGATAATGGTCGGCACACCAACATTTTTAAATGGCATTGTGAAAGCATCAAACAGTAAGCAGCTTCAAGCCTTACGCTTTGTCATAAGCGGTGCTGAAAAATGTTCTGCCGCAGTGTATGAGTCCATAAATGAACGTCATATGACCATAAAACTTCTCGAAGGCTATGGTGTAACTGAATGTTCGCCGGTTATATCCTCCAACATGGAAAACTGTCCAAAACCATATACAATCGGCAGGATAATGCCATCACTTGAACATATCATTATTGATGTTGACACCGGCGAGGAAGTCGGCAGAAACAGAGCTGGAATGCTCCTGGTGAGCGGTCCAAGCGTATTTAGCGGATACCTTAACCATACCGGTAAGTCACCATTTGTTGAATACAACGGCAGAAAATGGTATAAAACCGGTGACATTGTATCCGAAGACAATAATGGAATTTTGACTTTTTGCGGACGATTAAAACGCTTTGTTAAACTGGGCGGCGAGATGATATCTTTGCCGGCAATCGAAGAAGTACTGGCACCGCACTTTGCAGGTGATGACGACGATGGCCATGTAATTGCAGTTGAGGCAACACCCAGAGAGGAAAATCCTGAGCTGATACTTTTTACGGTTAAGGACACGGACCGGGTGTCAGTAAATTCATACATTCGCGATGCCGGTCTCAGCGCACTCCATAATATCAGGCATGTGATTAAATTGAATGAAATACCGGTTCTGGGAACAGGTAAAACTAATTATCCGGAGCTGAAGAAACATTTAGATACATTTTAATTTCCTTGAGTTTCCGAAAATTAGTTTTTTGTGAATCGGTCCTGCCAAAGGTGGACATTTTTAGAGGGTTCCTTACCCACTTTCAAATTCTGAGTATCCAGTATATCGTGCCTGCCCCGTATGTTCGGCAGATCGTAGGGGGTCAAAAAGTGGTGAAAAATAACATGCTTTTAGTGAAAAACACTGGTTTTATTGTTATGATTGGAAAGATATAAATCTTGCTCATTAAAAAAATATTTTGCATAATAATTTGTAAATGAATTATCCAGTAGCAAGCTTCAGGGAATTAAGGAACGAGGTCTAAATGAGAAAGTTATTTAGACCTCGTTCCTTAGGCACTTTTTACTCATCTATCTTATCATACCGAATTCATTAAGCATAAAATGAAAATTCCTATACTATTAAATTAACTATCGCGCGGGAGACGGATAAAGGATATCTGCGGGCCATTTTTGAAAGGAGATTAAAGTCCACCTTATCCAGTTCCAACTCATCCTGGACCGGAATCATTCCGCGGTAATAGAGGGTGTCCAGGATGGCCTTTTCAGGCGAAGCCATGTAAAACCTGTCCCGATAAGTAAATCCAAAAAATAGTGAAGGGGTGATCCTTGAAAATTCAATAGTGATTCCCTGATACTGAATATTTCGTTTCTTGCCGACAGAGGTGCTTAGGGTTACGACGGTGCATACCATGGGAGACTGCAGGGTGATACCATGATAATTCAAGGCCCATTCGCAGGAGATGTAGGCCGGCGGTTTTAAAAAACATGCTGCTTCCTCCACGCCTGGAAAGCCGCAGAGAAAGGAATTGATATAGTTTCCCCGATTAACGCGATAGATTAATCCTTTTTTAACGGCCCGTGATAAAAACATACCCGCATGAGAAGTCAATTTTTCTGCATCCTGCTTGCGAAAAAGTACGGGAAGGAGTTTCAAACGCTTAAGGGTTGATCTTTCTTCTGTCATAATCTTTAACCTAAATTGAGCGATTTTTGGCTCGATCTGCACTGATCTCTTGCGCATCAAGGATTCGCGAAAATCCTCGACATATCCACGGGTATGCTTACGGTTTTCGCAAACCCTTATGCATCAAGATCTCAGCACATTTCTTCCCCAAAAATCGCTCAACTTAGGTTAAAATATTCGGTCATTCCCTGATTTAAAAGGATTGAGATGACTTTCCTAAGAGTAGCGATAAAATCGCTAAAATTTGTTTCCTGATACATGGCAATGATATTTTGTGGCAAAAAACGGGGCAAATCTATTTTTAAGGCGTCTATGATGCTTGAGGTGGATTCCCTTTGTTGAAAGTAATGTGCTCCTCTGGCCGGAACAAAAGGAGCTTGATACATAACAAGTTTTTCTCTGACCTTGATCCACGTTGTGGTTGCTTTTAGTTGTTTTTTTATCCACCAGATATCATAAATATCCCTCCCTTTGAGGTATTTTCTTTCGTAAAGTGCCCTGATTTTATCAGACAGGATCTCCTCGGGAGTTTCTGATAGAATGATACTGCTTGAGTATGGAATTATCAGCTTTCCGCTTGTGACCAGTCCTGCAACTGACGGCAAATCCCTCAGAACAAATTTTTGAAACTGCGGTTTTCGGCCTGGCGATAGAAATTCGAACTCTAACTTTACAGCAATTCTTTCACGTTGAGTTTCAGGTCGATAGATAAAAAACATCCTGATTGCTTCTTTCCGACCGTGCTTACGCTTAAGCTCCGATTTTCCAGGACCAAACTGGGCAATACAGGCCATTTGAGTTTTTTGAAATGTCCCGGCCAAGATGTTTTCCACATCTTCCCTGTGCAAGTCGGTTACAAAATCAAGATCTTCCGAAAACCTCATTCCGCTATAGACCCATCTTAATGCTGTTCCGCCCTGAAAAATGATACGGTCTGATCCGGATTGAGCGTAAAGGTTGTCCAGTAAAATCAACTGCAACAACTCCGATTTTTTTATCTTCTTTTCGTTATACATAGACGACACCGTTGTAAGGCTACTAACTTACGTTGGTAGCCCTTGACCTTGAGCAAAATTGAGCATTTTTCGAAGGTCTCAATAATTGATTACTATAGTATACAGTTTTGTATAATATCGTCAACAGTAAAAATCCGATGCTCTTCCGCTGATCTTCGTTTTTGCCATGCAAAATCCGCAAAAATATTTCCCGTCGTTCAACATACAGTGCGGCGCCTATAAAGGCGAAAATTTCGTATCTGATACAATTCGTGAAAAAGACTTGACAGGAATCCTGGATGAACTTATTGAATCTGTGTAATCTGTGAATTAAGCAAGGAGGGTATTATGGTTAAAAGGGTGTGGATTGTTTGCTTTTTAAGCTTTGTCTTAACAGTTTTGATTACACCTAATGCATATAGTGGTGAACCTGTTGCCTTTACGCTGGAAGACAGGGATAGAATCATCAGGATGGAAGTTGTGCTTACGGAGTTCAAAAAACAGGTGGATCAACGTTTTGAGCAAGTGGACAAACGTTTTGAACAAATGATGAACTTTCTGTTAATACTTGGCGGCATTTTTACTTCCCTGACTCTTGGGGTAATCGGATTTGCTTACTGGGACAGACGTACTGTGATCAGGGAGGCAACGGATGGAGCAATTAATAAGATTGAACGTGAAGGCAGGCTACGAGACTTGATTCTGGCGCTGCGCGAGCTTTCCAGTACCAATTTAGATGTGGCAAAGGTAATGAGAAATTTCCACCTGCTCTAACGGCTCGGAATTTCAGTACTTTTGTTTGACATTTAAAATATTCTGAGGAGGCATTATGGCTCCATTTTATGATCGTGACAGAGAACAAAAGGAACTTATTTCTATTTTGGAACACGAACCTTCTCTGGTCTATTTCGTCTATGGCCCTATCAATTCCGGCAAAACAAGCCTGTTGACAAAGGTATTGGGAACACTGCCCGAACAGATAATCCCTTTTTATGTTAACTTGCGGGGAAGGGATGTCAGCTCTGCGGGAGATTTTTTAAACGTTTTGTTCAATGTGGACCGCAAAAGCGCTTTTGATACAGCAGGGGAATATTTAAAGGAGCTATT
>DAOWEW010000016.1 GCA_030638305.1 Desulfobacteraceae bacterium | reverse complement strand
TTTTGATGGTCAGACCATTAGTCAGAGCAATGATCCGGTTCACCAAAAGCTCAAGTGCAGTGCTCAGATCGTTTTTCAGGATCCTGCAGCATCTTTAAGTCCTTTTTTTACACTAAGGCAATCTATTGAGGAACCATTGCGAGCCAGAGGCGTTGGGAAAAAGGATCGGGCAGCTATTGCGGAAAGTCTGGCAACAAAAACAGGGCTTTCATGCGAATTGCTTCAGCGACGTCCTTCAGAGGTTTCAGGTGGCCAGAACCAAAGGGCATGTATTGCCCGCGCTCTTTCAATCAGACCGGATATTTTGTTTCTTGACGAACCATTGACTGCGCTGGATGCTATTGTTCAAAAACAGGTGGCAAAACTGCTGTGTGAGATGAAAAGAGATTATAACCTTACCTATTTTCTTATCACTCACGATCTAAGCCTTGTGAAAGAAATAGGGACAACCGTGGCTGTGATGTATTCAGGGAGAATTATTGAAAAAGCGCCAAAAAAGATGTTTTTTTCCAATCCATGTCATCCGTACTCACAGGCTCTTTTATCAAGCGTTTTGAAACCGGGTATATGGAAAGGCAAACGAATTGTTCTTAAGGGAGAAGTTCCATCTCCCCTGAATCCTCCATCAGGCTGTCTGTTTCATCCGCGATGTTTCAGGAAACTGCCTGTGTGCGAAAAGATCGCTCCTGAGTCAAAAACTATTGCAGCCGGACATGAAGTTTTTTGCCATTTATTTTAACAATTATGGTGAATAGTTCACGGTTTACGGTTTACGGTTGATCAAAACAGGCTATCAACTTAAAGCGGGACACTTTTCGCCATTTTGGCTCTATGGCAATTCCACAATCAAGGAAAATCTAATAAATTGCTAACTATTTGAATTTACAGGCTGTCTCATCTTACATTGGTAGCCTCAAAATATAAAACCGTGAACTGTAAACTGTAAACCGACAACCGTGAACTGTTACCAATTATGCTGAATCTTATATTAAAGCGTATAGCTGCTGCATTCTTTGTGTTCATTGGCGCCACATTTTTTACCTATGGAATGATGATGTTTGCTCCTGGTGATGCAACTCTGGAAATAGCCATTGCCCGCTATGGAGGACATGACCGGGTGGACGGGGCTACTATTGAATGGATCAAAAAAAAAGAAGGATTGGACAAACCCTTTTTACATCAATATTTTCACTGGTTGAAACGTGTTGTCGTCCTTGATTTAGGAATCTCGCTGGTAAGAGAAGAGCCGGTATGGCAACTTATATGCACCCGTTTTGCAAGAACATTTGAGCTTGCGCTATCCGCCATTGTCATTGCGCTGTTGATAGCCGTTCCCATAGGTATTCTTGGAGGAGTCAAACAGGGATCATGGATGGATTCCATGGGAGTGACAATTGCCGTGACAGGCGTTTCCATGCCCAATTACTGGCTGGGTCTGGTGCTTATAATCCTTTTTTCCGTGAAACTAAAATTGCTTCCTGTGTTCGGGTATGGTGACTGGCGTCATATGGTGATGCCTGCCATAACCCTTGGCACGGCATTGACAGCCTATACTACTCGAATCCTGCGTTCCGCCATTATTGAGACATTGCAATCCGACTATCTCATAGCGCTTCGTGCCAGGGGCATCAGCAAACGTCTCGTGCTTGGCAAACATATATTGAAAAACGCTCTTATACCGGTTGTAACAGTAGTGGGACTTGAATTCGGAATGATTCTCGAAGGCGCAGTGATTACCGAGACTGTTTTTGCATGGCCCGGCATAGGAGACTTGATGGTGTGTGCGGTGAGCAACAGGGACTATCCACTCATACAGGGCATTGTGCTTTTCACCGCAATGGTCTTTGTATTGATAAATTTTCTTGTGGATATTGTTTACAGGTATCTGGATCCACGAATTCGATTATCATGAACATACGCAGCGTATTAAAAAATCCTTTACTTATAATCGCAGTAGTAATTTTGTTTGCGGTGATAGTTATAACTCTGTTCGGACCCATGCTTGCCCCTCATGATCCCGTTGAAACGGATTTATCCGTTAGATTCAGTCCCCCGTCTATGAAATATCCCCTGGGGAATGATTCCCTGGGCAGATGTCTTTTTTCACGAATCTTGTGTGGCGCCCGCATGTCTATTGGATTAGGCATTACCGTAGTTCTGTTCTCCAGCCTTTTAGGCGTAACAGCAGGGTTAATATCGGGCTATTGTGGTGGTTTTGTGGACGAACTTATAATGAGAATTGTGGATATCTTTTTTGCTTTTCCTGAAATAGTAGCAGCAATGGCAGTCGCAGGCCTGATGGGGCCGGGAACCCTTAATCTGCTTTTTGCTTTGTCTTTTGTCAGTTGGACACGGTACGCCAGACTTGTCAGGGGTATCACTCTTTCCGTCAGGGAACGGGATTATATCAAAGCAGCGCAGCTTTCAGGGGTCTCAAGAACAGTGATTATCATTCGCCATATATTGCCGGCAAACCTTTCGTCTATTATTGTTCTTGCCACGATCGGGCTGGCCAAGGCTATCCTTGCCGTATCTGCTCTGGGATTTTTGGGATTTGGCATACAACCTCCTCACCCGGAATGGGGAACACTTCTTATGGAAGGAAAAGATTATATCCTGAGCGCTCCTCATCTTTCATTATATCCGGGAATTGCCATCATGCTTTCAGTTTTGTCTTTTAATCTCATAGGCGACGCCCTTCGAGATATCCGGAGCCACCAATGCTGAACAAACGAAAGTATTCGTCTCTTTTTTGTCCATGTTCCTAAGGAACGTGGACAAAATAATATAAGAGAAAGATATCCTTATATGAAACTAAAAAAACTGGAACTTACAGGATTTAAATCATTTCCTGAAAAATCCAGCATTGAATTTCCTGCCGGTATTTCTGCAATTGTAGGACCCAACGGTTGCGGCAAGAGCAATGTTGTTGATGCGCTTAGATGGGTTATGGGGGAACAAAGTGTTAAGCAGCTTCGTGGTAAGACCATGGAAGATATCATATTTTCCGGTTCTAACGGAAAACCGCCGCTTAACATAGCTGAGGTAAGCCTGACGCTTTTAAATGACGATGGTACTGCTCTGGAGGAATTAAATGACTTTACTGAAATAATGTTAACCCGGCGGCTCTATCGTTCCGGTGAAAGTGGCTATTTCATCAACAAGCAGCCATGCAGATTAAAAGATATACATAACATTTTCCTGGGAAGCGGTCTTGGAACAAAATCATATTCAATAATTCAGCAAGGAAATATCGGAGCTATTACTGAGGCAGGGCCGGAAGAAAGAAGGTTTTTTATTGAGGAAGCCGCAGGAATTACCAGGTATAAAACCCGAAAAAAAGAAGCTCTAAGTAAAGTTCAAACCACAAACCAGAACCTTCTGCGCATAAATGATATAATTGATGAAGTAAATAAGCAGATGACCGTTCTTCAACGCCAGGTTAAAAAAGCCGAAATTTATAAAAATTATCAAAAGGAAATAAGGGAGATGGATATCCTGATTTCTCTTGCAAATTTTGATAATTACTCCCGCCAAATTCTGCAAACCGAGTCTTTACTGAAAGATCTTAATGATTCAGACATAGAGCATACATCCAAAATAAAAAAACTTGATGCTGCTGTTGAAGAGATAAAGCTTCAACTCATACAAAAAGAACAGGAAATCTCGGAACAAAAATCCCAAAGATTCGAAATGCAGCGAAATATAGATAAAATAGAAAACGACCTTAAACATCTTCGCAGAGAAATGGAAAATTTTTCCAGCGAAACCATAAGACTTGAAACTGCAAGAAAGGAAATAGAAGAAAAAAACAAAAATATTATCGCCGAGATTACTCAAATAGAAACTCAGAATGAAAAACTCAAGGCCGATATAACAGGGGTGGAATCAAGTCTTGAACAAGAACGATCCGCGTCACAAAAAACAAGAGATCAATTATCTGGGCTGACAAAAAAACTCGAAAATTATAAATCACATTTAATGGAGCTGATTGCCAAAGAAGCGCGATACAAAAACATCTATCAAAATACGGAAAGCAACAGGGAGAATATAAAAAGACGGTTAAAAAGAATAAACGAAGAAGAAGACAGAGCAGAAAAAAAGTTAAAGGAGACACAAAAATATTCCATAAAAGCCAAACAACATCTGCAGGAAATAAAACTGAAAATAGATGATCTAAATGAAAGCATTGAAATCAAACAGGAAGAACTTGAGCAAAAGAGCAAGGAATTCGGCAATCAGGTTAAACTTGTTCAAACAATTGAACTTGAAAAAAATAAGCTGAAATCAAAATTTAATGCTTTAAAGAAAATGGCCGACAACTTTGAATGGTATAAAGATGGTGTCAAGGCCATAATGAAAAAATATTTAAATAAAGACTTTGCAGACAGCTCCTTGGAAAACAATGGTATTCTTGGCTTAATGGCAGATATTATCGAACCTGAAGCTTCTTTTGAAACCGCTGTGGAAGCTGCACTCGGAGAATCCTTGCAGTATATACTGGTTAAGGATCAAAAAACCGGACTTGGCGCTATAAATTATCTCCATTCCAATGGTGCAGGTCGCAGCGGATTTATTCCTGTTTCATCCATTAAAAACACAGGATATAATCTTTCTGAAAATTCCAATGCACACAAATATCTTTTGGAACATATTTCAGTAAAACCTGGGTTTGAAAAAATTGCAGCAGCTTTATTAGAGAATGTAATTGTTACCACCAATATTGAAGAAGCTGTAAAAATAAATGAAAGTAATGATAATTGTCGAACAATTGTTACGAAAAACGGCGATATCATTTCCCCTCAAGGCATCATGATCGGCGGCAGTAAAGATAATTTGTCGGGCATTCTTGCAAAAAAACAGGAGCTGAACGAACTTGAAGACCGAATTGAAGAGATAACCGGGAGGTTGGAATCTACCGGTCTTAATAAAAAAGAACTTGAATCTGAAGTTCGCCTTTTTGAAAGCGATCTGCAAAAATTGATAGAAAATAAGAATAAAAACATCCAAAACAAACTCGAAGCGGACAAAAAGCTTTATAAAGCAAACGAAGATGAAAAGTACGCCCAAAAACACCTTGAAATAGCAAGTCTTGAGCAGGAAAATCTCATGGGAGAAGAGATTGATATTGATGAAGAGATGGCCAGATATAACAAAGAACTTGCAGAAATAACCGGTGAAGTTGAAACCGCACAGCACAAAGTCGCAGAAACTTCAGAAAGAATCAGTTCATTATCTGATGAAATGGAAAATTTTAATCAAAAAAGAATGGATCTTAAACTCAAGCAGACTGTCATCAATACCGGCATAGAAAACAATTATAATACGTTAAAACGACTTGAAGAATTTAAAGATGAAGGTATAAACCAGTTCAAGCGGCTTTCCGAAGAAATTAACAAGAAACATCACAAGAGAATAAATTCAAAACAGAAAATCCGGGAATATGAAAAAATGCTTCCCGTCATGTATAATGATATGACGCACCTTGAACAGGAATTTGAAAGAAATGAGGCTGATTATCGTGCTATTCACGACAGTCTTAAAGAAAATGATAATATTATTACAAAGATACAA